>DAOWER010000176.1 GCA_030638405.1 Candidatus Eiseniibacteriota bacterium
ATCCCGTCGCGGTCGCCGCGCGCGGCCATTTCATAAAGCGCAGCACAGACGGACGAAACATGCGGGCGGGCACAGATGAGACCGGCTCTTATTAACAAAATCTTGTCGTATTCGGTTCTCGACAGGGTCTCCGAGGAGGACCAGAGCTCCTCGTGCAGCTTCTCGCCGGGACGGAGACCGCAGAACTCTATAGCTATATCCGTGCCGGGTTCCAGGCCGGATAACCTAATGACGTGCTCCGCGAGTTCTACTATCCGGATGGGGTCACCCATGTCCAGCACGTAGATCTCTCCGCCGCGGCCGGCGAAGCCGGCCTCCAGGACGAGCATGGCGGCCTCGCGGATGGTCATGAAGTAGCGCGTGACGTCCGGGTGCGTGACCGTTACGGGCCCGCCGAGCCGTACCTGCTGCTGGAACATCGGGACAACACTGCCGCGGCTGCCCAGCACGTTGCCGAAGCGCACTGCGATAAGCTTGGTCCGGCACCCCTCCGCCGTCTTCCTCAGCATCGTCAGCTCGGCGAGGCGCTTCGATGCTCCCATGACGCCTCTGGGACGCACCGCCTTGTCGGTCGAGAGCATCACCAAGCGGTCGACGCCGTACCGCTCGGCCGCTTCGATCAACCTGCGGGTGCCGGTGACGTTGTTCTTGATGGCCTCGTCCGGGAAAAACTCCATGAGATGGACGTGCTTGTGCGCCGCCGCATGGAACACCACCTCCGGACGGTGCTCGGAGAAGACCTTCTCCAGTGCCACCTCGTCAGCGACGCTGCCGATGATGGGCACCCTGTTGACGTCCGGGTGGTCGATGGCAAGTTCCCTGTCGATCTCGTAGACGCTGTTCTCCCCCCGTCCCATCAGGAGGATGCTCGAGGGCCCGAACCCGGCAACGAGCCTGACCAGCTCGGACCCGATAGAGCCGCCGGCGCCGGTGATGAGGACAATGCGACCCTGGATGTAGGCCGTCATCTTCTCGGCGTCGAGCGCGACCGTCTCGCGTCCCAGCAGATCCTCGAGCTCAAGTTCCCTGATCTGGCTGAACTGAACGTCGCCGAGGATTATCTCCCACACGCCGGGGACGATCTTGAATGAGCTCCCAGCCTCCTCACACAGCCTGACCACCTCGCGGATGGTGTGGCCCGATGCGGAGGGTATGGCGATCACCACTTCCTGAATCTCGTGTTCAACGACGACGGTCGTAAGGTCCGCTATGACGCCAAGCACCGGAGCGCCGGCGATCATCTGCCCCAGCTTCGCCGGATCGTCATCGAGGAATCCCACGACGACGTAGCCCTGCTCGAGCCGAACGGCCATCTCCGTCGCGGCCATGGTCCCCGCGGACCCGGCGCCGACCACCAGCGTGCGCACTCTCTTGTCCTGCTCGTTCATCGTCTACCTTATGATGGCTACTTTCGTGAAGATCAGCTCACCCGTGGGCGTCTCCACCCTGATCACATAGACGCCGCTGGGCACCTCGTTCAGGTTCGCGTCCAGCGAATCCCAGACGTAGGGCTCGCGCGTCGCGGAGAGTCTCCGGACGGCCTGCCCTGTGATATCAAAAATCTCGACGGTGGAACCTTCCGGCGCGCCCTGGACCTTGATCGACTCGGTCGACTCCCCTTCCTTCCAGGGGTTCGGGTAGACGAAGACGCCGCTGTCGAGTCCGAATCCGGTCTCGAGCATGTTCAGCAACGTCTCTCCCGTGCTCATCTCCTCGGTGACCGCCCACACCGTGCCGCCGGTCCGGCCGACCGCGATCAGCTGGACAAGGTCGTGCTTCAGACCATCTGCCGTCGTGTAGAGCTTGGCCAGTTCGCCGCTCGAATAGAGCATCGCAACGCCCTGGTCGGTCGCGGCCCACACGTGGCCCTGCGCGTCCTCGGCCACGTCTGTGACCTCGTCCACGTCCAGGTCAGCAAGCACGGTCCACGTCTCACCGGCCGCGTCGAGGACGGCAAGCCCGTTGTTGCCGCCCAGCCACACGCGTCCGTCCGACGCCACGAGCACAGCGTGGATTGCGTCACTCGGCAGGCCGTCTGCCTGCCCGTAATGGGTGATCGTGTCGTCATCGTGGGTGTAGTAGTCTCCGTAGTCCCACACGTCGACCCCCCGTCGCTGCCAGTAGACGATCCACAATCTTTCCTGCTGGTCCACCGCGAGCGCTCTAACGTCCCTCCTCTCGAACCCCGGGAAGTCTTCGTGGGAGTATGTGAGCCACTCATCGTCCGAGGTCGTGGTTGGGTCATTCTCTATCAGGAGTTCGAGTTTCGACGGTTGGTTCGGCGTCTCGTCTTTGATCCCGAACCACTTGTTGCCGTTACCGTCCTCCGCAATCGAGAAAACGCGTGGGCTGCTCAGCTCGCCCGGCTGGCTGTAGTACGTCCACGTGTCGTCGCTCTTGTCCGTGAATGTCCCACCGTCATTGAGACGGTCCACGGTCTGTGTGCCATCCTTCGACGTCCACTTCTCTCCGCTGGCATCGACCAGGATGGTGTTGTGCCAGGCGTTGCTTCGCAGCCCCCCGTCGGCGACCGTGTGCAGAACCCACGTCAAACCGTCGTACGCCAGGAGCCCGTCAAGGTCCGTGGAGAGCCAGACGACACCGCCGTCCATGGCGATGTCGCTGAGCTTCGGATTCCCGCCGCTCGGCCCGTCCGGCAGCGGCACTTCCTGCCACTCCTGGGCCCGCGCTGTGAACGGAAGCGCCAGTGCGGCGACCAGTGACACCAGCAGTAGTAGTCTCATGGTTGCGTGCTCCTTACATGCGAAAACCGGGCCAGCTCAAGCTGCCTGGCTGGTCGGCGGACCCGCTCGATGCGGCGGCTTCGTCCGACGCGCCGCGTCAGTCGGAAGCGTGCGGTCTGTGCGGGACATGGGGCCGGTCCGACGAACCGGGTTCGACCGACACATCGGCCCAGCCCAGAAGACACTGCATGAACCATCTCATCAGGATCTTGGTGTCCCCTCCGAGCGACCAGTCCTGCACGTAGTAGGCGTCCAGCGCCGCGAGTTCGTCCGGAGAGCTCTCTCCCTCCGCCGCGGACACTCGGGCGAGGCCGGTGATCCCCGGCCTCGCATCGAAACGAAGCCGCTCCCTCAGGCCGAGAGCCCCCGTGTCCACCGGGGCTACGGCCTGAGGACCGACGAAGCTCATCTCGCCCTTCAGCACGTTGATGACGAAAGGGAAGACCGAAAGCCCATGCCGCAGCGCGAACCTCCTGAGCGCTGCCGGCTCGTCGGTATGATTGAGGGTGTGCATGTTGAAAGTCCGTCCCCCCAGGCCCGCCCGCTGAATGGACGAGAGAGGTCCGGTTCTTCTGCCGATGAGGGTCGCGACGGACGTCACGACGAGAAGCGGCACCCAGGCGACCACGAGGACTGCTGCCCCGACGGCGTCGAGCGCACGCTTGGTTCCGGCACCGGCTCTCAGGAGCGCTTCCCGCTCGAACGCGACGACGGGAAGGTCGAGGAACTCCTCGACCTTGGCTCGCTGCGTCAGGATGCCGGTGAGCCCGGACACCATCTTGACGTCGACGGCGCTTCTTCTCGCCTTGAGGAGGAAGTCGGCGATCCTGTCGTGAGAGATCTCCGGGTCGGCGAATATCACTTCCCCGATCCGGTGCTTCTCGATCAGATCGGGCAGCTCCTCCAGGCGTCCGATAACCGGGAAGCCCGGGGGGCGTTCGCCTCCGTCGACGGAAACGAGCCCCGCCAGGTCATAGCCCAGTGCGGAGTGGGCGAGCAACCTCTCCGCCACTCTGCGGGATGTCTCATCCGTGCCGACCACCGCGGCTCTCGTCAGGTCGAATCGCCCGGCGCGCACCAGCCCGTGGAGCCTCCTGAGCCCCATCCGCAGGGAGACTGTCAGCACGATGGCCAGCACGCAGAACGCGCCGACCAGCACGCGGGAGTACACGGTTCGCGACGTGAGATACGTGCTCGCCATCAGGATGATCGCGGCGACGGCCGTCGCCCTGAAAACCCTCAGGGTCACGTCCGATGCCCTCTCCCTCTCGATGGAGGTCCCGTACAGCCCGAAGAACCCGTACGAGAACACGAACACGAGGTTGGCAAAGACCAGGAACGCTCCGTAGACAGAGACCCCGAACATCGGTTTTTCCAGAAGCCCTTTCAGACTGGACCTCAGGACGTAGGCGAGCGCGAAACCGCCGTTGATGGCGACCAGGTCGCTGACCAGTAGAGCCGAGTTAGTGAGCACGCGCCTGTACTTCTTCAATCCGTAGATCGCTTTCCCCCACTTCTCGTAGAAGTGGATCATGGAGAGCCCGTGCGCGATGAGCTGCTTGGACAGCCCAGGTCGCGCGCTCTCCCGCGCGTGGCGGTGGCGCATGACGGAGTCGGCGACGTACCAGACCTTCCAGCCGCTCTGCCACACCCTGTAGCACCAGTCGACGTCCTCGAAGTACAGGAAGAAGCGCTCGTCCATTCCGCCGAAGTCCGCGAGCGCCGTCCTCCGCACGATCATGCATGCCCCGATGACCCAGTCCACCTCTCTCGACTCCTCATGGTCGAAGTCGAGCATCAGGTAGTTCGATATCGTGCGGCCCTTCTCCAGGAGCTTCCCCAGCGGCGTCCGCCGAAGCACGAGCGTCCAGAAGGTGTAGAAGCGCCTGCATGAGTACTGCAGAGACCCATCGGGATTCAGCAGTTTTGCCCCGGCGATTCCGACGTCCGGGTGCTCGTCCATGAACGATACGAGTCGGTCCAGCGCGTCCGGGAGCACCACGATGTCAGGATTGAGCACTAGGACGTAGCGTGCCGTCGCCTCCGCGATGCCCTGATTGACCGCCCTGGAATACCCAAGGTTCCTCCCGTTGGCCACCAGACGGACCTCGGGGTGCTCCCGCTCCACGAACTCCACCGTACCGTCCGCGGAGCCGTTGTCGACGACCACAGTCTCGGAACGTAGGGAGGCAACGCTGTCGCGCACCGACGCCAGGCACTGGCCGAGCTCCGGCAGGCTGTTGTAGCCGACGATGACAATCGAGAGATCGGGCTCGGAAGGCGAGCTCACGGCCTTCTCAGGATCCGTCCGATCCTCAGGCGCCACACCAACCACATCGCCTCCCATACGATCCGCCTGGACATCTTCGATGTGCCGGAGTGACGGTCCACGAACACGATGGGGATCTCGACCATCGAGAAGCCCCTCCTCCAGCTCCTGAAGTTCACCTCGATCTGAAACGAGTATCCGTCAGACCTGATGGAATCCAGCTCGATCTCAGCCAGGACCTTCCTGTGGAAACACTTGAAGCCGCCCGTCGAGTCGCGCAGCGGCAGCCCCGTGACGATGTGCGTGTA
The DNA here is from genome assembly GCA_030638405.1 of Candidatus Eiseniibacteriota bacterium. Lineage (GTDB taxonomy): Bacteria > Joyebacterota > Joyebacteria > Joyebacterales > Joyebacteraceae > JALGZG01. Next base: position 5,322 of record DAOWER010000176.1, read on the forward strand.
CACATTGGCGAAGTAGCTCAGAAACAGTCGTCTGAGGGGCCAGTTGACCACATTGGCGCCGGTGATGTACCGCGAGCCCAGAACGACGTCGTGCGTGGCCGCCTGCTCGACGAGCTCGGGGATCACGTCGGGGTCATGTGAGAAGTCGGCGTCCATCTGAATGATGAGTTCGGTGTCCGTGGTGAGCGCCTGCGTGAAGGCGTAGACATACGCGGAGCCCAGCCCCATCTTCCCCGGCCGGTGCAGCACGTGGACGCGCGGGTCCTCGGCCGCCACCGAGTCCGCGTACCCGCCCGTGCCGTCCGGGGAACCGTCGTCGACGACCAGCATCTCGATATCAGGGAGCTGCCCGAGGACGCGGGGTATCAGCTCCTCCAGGTTCGCCCTCTCGTTGTACGTGGGCACTACCACGGTGGTCTTCATGCAGAGGTTCCCCCATCCCGGCCGCGGAGCGGCCACACGAGAAGACCCACCAGAGCCGCGGCCGCAAGGAGGCTGACGAAGAGGCCGCGCCGCAGGTGGGACGGGACGTACCTCATCACTACGGTGTGCTCACCGGGCGTAAGATACACGGATCTCAGAGCGTAGTCGGTTCGATAGATGGTCGTCTCAATGCCGTCAATCGACGCTTTCCACCCCGGCGGATAGTATACCTCCGAAAAGACGAGAAGACAAGGTTGCCGGATGCTGGCGCGCACGCGGGTCTCGTGCGGCTCGTAGGAGACGAGCTCGGCCGTGCTCCCCTCGGTGCCGAGCACCGGCCCGGGGAGCTCGTCCATCAGAATCGCGGTCTGCGCCGGGTTGAAGCTGTCGATTCCCAGTTCTATCAGTGCCATGTTCTCGCGCGCGACCTGCTTGACGGAGCCCACCAGAAAGACCCTCGGGAGCGCCGCGAGATTCTCGTGCACCCCGGGCCCCACGGACACGAACGCCTCGTGATCCAGCTCCTCCGGTCCGACGACGTATTTGACGTTGAGGAGAGCCAGCAACTTCAGGTTGCCGACACCAACTGTGTTCAGGAGGTCGTCCGCGACCGCCAGTTTGGCGGGGTGGTAGCCCCCGACCGTCTCGATCCGATGGTACATCCACGCGTTCGAGGAGAACTGCCTGTCGAGGGGCGCGATTCTGAACACGCCCTCCTGACGCTTCAGGAACGACACGGCCGGTGTCGCCCTGTAGTACTGATCGAGAGGCTTCATCTTCTCCGGGTGCATGAAGCGAGCGTCCACCACGGCCACGTCCCAGACCACCAATCCGAGGAGCAGGGCGAAGACGAGCGGACGCTGCAGCTTGCGTGTTCGGGCGACGAAGACGGCCACCCCGGAGGCGGCAGCGAACGCGAGCAGGATTCCCGCGTCCCGGAACGCCATGGTGCCCGCACGTGCGCCCAGGTCGCGGAGGGCCGCTACCGGAGCGCCGGCGTGCCTGATCATGAGAGCGGTGGTCGCCGCGGATCCTATCGCCCCGCGGGACGCCAGCACGATCAAACCGACGGCTCCTCCGACCGCGGCGCAGCCCACGGCCCACCGCACCATGCTTCCCCGACGCTGCCCGGACTCCCCAAGCAGCACCGACGCACCGTAGCCCGCGAGGGCCGCGAGCGAGAACTGCGCCAGTATCAGCGACATCGCGGGTACCCTGAAGCGACGGAAGCCCGGCAGGAACTGATAGATGAGCTTGTAGACCGGCCCGATGTGCCGCCCGAACGCCATGAAGATCCCGACGGCCGTAAGGACCAGAAGGAAGCCGACGCCCAGGTCCTTCCTGCGAATCACGGCGACCGCGGCGAGGCAGAGGACGACGTAACCGACGTAGTGAGACACCTGCGTGAAAGGCATGGTCCCCCAGTACGTCTCGTTGGCGAGGCCGAAGAGAGACGGGACCAGGAAGGTGAGGAGCTCCTTGGGGTGCAGCGACCACATCACCGCCTTGTCGAAGCCCATCCCGCCCGCTTCCACGGCGCGGGTCGAGAACTCCGAGTAGCTCATGAGGGGCAGGAGGAGGACGGCCGCCAACAGGGCCGACAGAACGCCTCCGATCGCCACGGACCCGACGCTTGAGCCAAGCGCGTTCCACGGTTCACCGGCCCTTCGGCGGACCACGAGGTAGTAGATCACGAGGACCAGGACGGCCAGCCACGTGTAGTAGCTTATCTGCACGTGCCGCGCGAGGAACTGCAGGCCGCCCACAAGGCCGAGGACCGCGATCCAGCGCCTGTCGGCCGACTCCATCAGCTTGTGCGCGGCCATCAGCACGAGCGGGAGGTACGCGGTCGCGAGGATCTTCCCTCCGTGCCCGATCGTTGCTAGACCTATCAGATGTGGCGACAGCATGAACGCTATGCCGGCGACAACAGCGCCGCCGTGCCCGACCTTCCGGGAGCGAAGGTAGAAGAACGTGCCGAGCGCGGCCAGTTCGTAGTGCAGGAAGAGGAAGAAGAGCCTGGGCAGCTCGACGCCCGGGATCTTCTCCAGTGCGAACTTGATCCAGTAGCTCGGGTAGACGAACGCGCTCCAGCTCATGCTGTCGAAGAACGGCATGCCCGAGAAGATGTATGGGTTCCACAACGGGAAGCGCCCCGCACCCATCTGCTCGACCGCGTAGTCCTCGAAGACGGCCGCGGCCGCGAGGACGTCACCGCCCGTCAGGATCTCACCAAGAAAGACCACGCGCCAGAAGAAGATAAGGCCCGCCGCCACGATGAGAAGGATAGAGATGAGTGTCGAGCGGCTTCCGAACAGAGGGGGCGCTTCGGCGTCCATCGGCGCGCGGCCCTCGTGTTCCTTGCCGTGTCGTTTCTTGCCCTTCATGGCGTTTCTCTCCTCTGCTGGTTCCTTCGACTGCCTTGGGGACCGGCCCCCCCCCCGGCGCTGAGCTCACGCGGGAGCGCGGGGCGAGTCGAGCTACAACTCGAGCGTCTCCTCGGCGCGCGCCGCGAGGAGCGGGCGGTTCCGCGCAATGATCACGTAGCCCCCGGCGAGCCTCAAGCCCCACGCGATCGCCGTGGCGATCGCCGCCCCCATCAGTCCCATCGCGCTGATCATTATGATGTCCAGAATGATGTTCACAACCACGCCGGCGAGGTTGAACCACAGAAACTGCTTGAGCGCCGGTCGGGGCAGGCGGCCGCCTATCACGCTGGAGGGAACAGAGTAGAACAGCTTAGCGATGCCAGACAAGGCGAAAGGCAGTATGAGGTACGCTCCCTCGTCGTAGTGCCCGGCGTACAGGACCCTCACGACGTCGTCCCCCAGGAGGAGGTATGCCACGGTGACGGCGCCGGCCAGGCCCGCAATGAGGAGATTGTACTTCCGAAGGTCGAGCTTCTTGACCACGTTGACCCGTGGCATGAGGACGTAGCTGATCGAGTAGAAGAGGAAATCGAAGCCCCTCATGACGGCGAAGATCGACGCGTACACCGCCAGGTGGGCGTACGGCAGCATCCTCCCGATGATGAGTTTGTCGACAGACACCATGACCGCAAAGGAGAGGTTCAGACCAAGAAAGAACACGCCCTCACGCACCACCGAACGAGGCACCGGCTCTCCCCCCGTCCCGACCGTGCGGGTCCCTCGGACGGCGAGCAGGAGGCCGGACAGCAGGAACGCGACGCCGAGTGTCACTACGACGGTCGTGAAGGTCAGTGCTCCGAAGACCCAAAGCGCGACCAGTACGAGGGCGGCCGCCATGGTGGGAAGACGTACCGCCGTCATGGCGAGTTCGTAGCGGTGCTCAGCCCGCATGACCGAGCTCACGGTCACGGCCGTGTTCTGAGAGGCGACCAGGGCCACAAGCACTAGAGCGAGACCCCAGCCCAGCCCGTAGAACCCGGCGCAGGCCATCGCTGCAAGGGCGCCGAGCGGCAGCACGAGAGCGAGGACCCGGCGCACGTGCGCGGCCGTGTCGTAGACGCCACGCTCTGTCCTGGAGAGGAAGCGGACGGCGGACGCGCCTTGGCCGACCATGGAGAACGTAGACAGGATCGGGAGCGCGCCCAGAAGGAGTGATATCAGTCCAACCTGTGTCTTGGGAAGCGAGCGGGCGAGCAGGGCCTGCGTGACGAGCTGCAGGCCCGCGCCGAGAAGAACGACGACGAAGACACGTCCGGCGCGCGTGGGCGTGGAAGATGCGTGTCTGGCAAGCAGGGTCTGGAGTCTCTCGATGCCCCTCACCGGCCCTCCGTGCAAGAACGGGCATGCCGCTCGAGTCTGGTTGACTACTCGATGTAGCCCAGCGACTTGAGTTGCTCTCTAATCGAGTCGTCCATCGTCGACCCGACCTCTCCCCTCTCCTTCCCGACGGCGGGCTCGTATGAAGGGATGAACGACAACGGATGGACGGCCATGTGCTCTTGTCTGATGATCTCCGTTAGCGCCCTGCCGTCCATGTCCTCCCCTACGGGCAGCCCCATGACCGCGAGCGCCGTGGGTGTCACGTCGAATATCGTGGCGCCCTCTATCCATCCCGCGGCGCGGAACGCGGGGCCAGACGCAATGATGACTCCGGCCACGTCGTGCGTGCCCGTCAGCTGCGGTCTGCTCGGGTCCGCGTCCAGCCGCGCCTTGAAGCCGTGATCGGAGACCACGATGACGTTGACGTCGTCGCCGAGGACCTCGAGAAGCCGCCCGAGCAGCCTGTCGGTGTAGACGTAGTAACTGTCGATCACTTCCCCGTACGCCGAGATGTCCTCTTCGGGAACGCCGCCGAACGGCTCGGGGTCCGCGTACTTCCAGAAGAAGTGCTGCACGAAGTCGACACCGCGCAGGTAGACCGCCGAGAGGACCGGTCTGTAGCCGGGCGTCAGGGCCGTCGACATGCGGGAGTAGATGGCGTCACGCAGGTATCCCCAGCGCAGCGGCTCGTCGACGATCCTATTGAGCTGGAAGCGGAGGTCGTCCTTCGGGTAGCGCTTGTATCCAGCGTCGAACCTGAATGCTCCGAAGGACTCCAGACGTTCGTTCGTCGGACGCCGCCCGAGCGACTGGAACATCTGCACCGGGCCTCGCAGGAGCGAATGGAGGCGGTCGGACACCAGGAATCCGTTGACCTCGTCCACCGGCCACGTGACATACCAACCCACGATGCCGACCGGGAGGCCGAAGCTCCCGACGATGTCCCAGACGGGTGCTGCTGACCTCATCGTGGCGTTGACCGGCACGCCTGCCTCGTTGACGAAATCGCGGATGCCGTGCTTGTCGGCCGTCTTGCCGGTCGCGATGGTCGTCCAGATGCGGGGTGAGACCAGAGGCGGCTCCGACATGAGTGGTCCGTAGGCGCCGCGGTCCATGATGCGGCGGAAGTTCGGAAGTCTCCCCGACTCCACCAGAGGTCCGAGCTTCTCCCAGTCGCAGCCGTCGACTCCGATGATGGCGACCCTGGGCGTCTCGACCCCCGCGGGTGCCATGTCCCCGGATCCCGTGACACCGGTCCTCGCCTGGACACCCACGACAAGGACTGTGAGGGCCAGCGCCGCGCACACCGTTCCCAGCACCGGGATTCCCCGGCCGTGGATGCGCATTCTGAGAAACGAGAGGACGACCAGCAGTGCCCACCCCAGAAGCCAGCCCGCGATAAGCCCGACGACAAGCACGACAGCGAGCCCTATCACATTGAGCTGGAACGTCGTCAGCGTATCCGCGCGCACGAAGGTCTCAGAGCCCTTGAGCGGGAGGAACATCAGCACGAGCGTGACCCAGAGAGTCGCCGTGAAGAGTGTCGTCATGACCGCGCGTTCCGACGCGCCGGCGGTCCCGCCCCGCTTTCTGGCGCGGGCCGTGAGGAGCAGAACAAGCCCGCTGAGAACCGTGTAGACGACGGCAAGCGCGAGCAGTATGGGTAGCACTTGTGAGGGCATGAGCGTCAGCACGAAGCCGCTGGTCCTAAGCCCGGCCACGCCCAGCAGGGCCCCGACCGCCAGAGCGAACCCGGCGCCCGAGAAGATGAGCGTCTTCCACACGACGGCTCCCCCGCCGTGCCTCTTTCCCGCGTCTCCTGTCATGCCTCTTCCAGTGCCTCCGTTAGTGCCTCAAAGACCGTCTCCATCTCGATGGCCTCCATACACGATGGTCTGACGTCGCAGTCCCGTCTGTAGCACGGAGCACAGTCGAGCGGGCTCAGCACCTTTCTGCCGGTCCCGAAGAATTCTATCTCCTGCGGCGCGCTGGGCCCGAACAACACCACCGTGGGCACACCGAGCGCGATGCCGATGTGCATCGCCAGCGTGTCGCCGGTGACGAGGGCGTCCAGCATCCCTACGACGGCCGCGAAATCGAGCACGTCGTGCAGTCCGCCGTCGACCGCGGCGTCGGGTGCCGCGCTCAGCACGGCCTTCGCACGCTCCCTGTCGTCGGCGCCACCGAGTACGATTGCGGTGCCGCCAAGTCTCTCGCGCACCGCGCCGGCGAGCGCCGCGTAACCGGTCGGCGTCCAGGCCTTGTTCGCGAAAACGTGTCCCGCGCCGACGTTGAGGCCGATCACCGGCTCGGGGAGAGACAGGCCGTTCAGGAACTGCTCAGCGTACTCGATTGAACTCTCGGGCAGCGCGAGCACGTAGGGGTCTGCTTGGTACTCGAGCCCCGCCGTGCGGCAGAAGATCGCAGGATACGTCATCGTGTTCTCGTGGAATTTCATCTCGTTGGAGAGCCCCAGCTCGTAGTCGTATCGCGCGTCCGCGTTCAGAGGCTCCACGGCGCCGGCCAGCGACAGGGCGAACCCCAGCTTCTCGGAAGCTCGCAGTGCTGAGGCGAGCGCGCAGGCGCGCTCCTCCTTATCCAGACATATGAGAAGGTCGATGGACTGCACCAGCAGCGTGAGCCATGTCTCGAACCCGAAGGCCAGCGCGCGGTCCACGTAGGGATTGAACTCTATGAGGGGAAGGCTGAGTGGGTCGGTGACCCACGTGATGTATGAATCGGGGTGCGCTCTCTTGAGCGGAGCGAGTATCGATGTGGTCCGCAGGACGTCACCGGCCGCAGCCAGCTTGATGACGACTATGTGCTCGCCCCGCTTGACGTAGTGCTCGCACCCCTCACACTGCCCGCCCCACACGCAGGGTCTGTCCCCGAGAAACAGCCTGCAGTCCGTTCTCACTTGCATAGGCATCTGTGTGGTTCCGCCTCCGTCAAAGGCCAGCTATTCTATGTAGCCGAGCGCCCTCAGCTTCTCCTTGATCCCCTCGTCCATCGGCGATTCCATCGGCGTCTGGTCACCTTGAGGGCCACCCGTTTCGTAGGTCGCGACAGTGGTCACAGGATTCCCGTCCAGAAAGGACGCTTCGAACGCCTCGACCGTCGCGGTGCCGTCCATGTCCTCGGCCACGGGGAGCCCGAGGTACGCGAGCATCGTCGGCGTCACGTCCACTACCGACGTGTCGGGCAGCCTGTTGTCCTTCCTGACACCCGGCCCCGTCATGATGAAGATGCCGTCCACTCCGTGGTCCCAGGGCACGTCCTTGCCACCTTCCACGGTCCGGATCTTCTCGCCTCTCTCCCAGCGTTCCTTGAGGTCGCGCTTGGTCTCGAAGCCGTGATCGGACACGATCATGACGGCGGTTTCGTCGCCCACCTCTTGCAGGTAGGCCGCGATGACACCGTCGACGTAGCGGTAGTAGTTGCGCACGACACGCCCGTAGAGCCGTTCGTCAGCCGGCGAGACCGTGAAACCCTCCTGGCGCTGGTAGCCCCAGTAGTAGTGGGAGACGACGTCCGTGCCCTGCAGGTAGACCGCGAACACGTCCGGTTTGTGGCGCTTCAGCATCGCCAGCCCGGCATCGGCAAAGGTCTTGTCCTTCGCGAACACCCAGCGGGCGTGGAACTGCTTGGCCGGGTCCGTGAAAGACGGATCCGGGAAGAGGAGCGCGAGCTCGCTCGTGGTCACGTCCTCCTCGGTGACGATGAACGGCTCGAAGTCGGCGTAGAGCTCTTCGGGATACGTCCTGCCGTCGAAGTCCTCCACCATCAGACGGCCCGACCGGTCGCGCGCCGCGCCGAAGGGGATTCCGTGCCGGCTCCAGTTGACCGGCCAGGCACGCTGTGCGATCACGAAGCCGTTGACCTCCTCCGCGGGCCAGCTGGGCCACCACCCGACTATGCCGACCGTGACGTCCGCCTCCGAGAGGATGTTCCAGAAGGCCTTGACCTTCCTCATGTTGCTCGTGACCGGTACCTCCCGGTCGGTCCCGGGAATCTCAGCCGTGAACCGCGTGATCCCATGCTTCTCGGGAACGACTCCCGTCGCTATTGACGTCCACATCTGCGGCGACTGGATCGGCACGCCCGTCTTCAGGATCCCGTACGAGCCCCTGTTGACCAGCGACGTCAGCGTCGGCAGCTCCCCGGCCTGCATCATCGGTGTGAGGATGTTCCACGTCCCCGCGTCCACTCCGAAAAGAAGCAGCCGCGGCGATTCGGCCGGAGCTTCCTCGTTCGAGCACCCGGCGAGCGCCGGCAGCAACGACAGCAGGAGAGCCACCGTGAGCGCCGCGATCGGTGCGAACGTGGGGCGGTTGCGGACCGCACGGGGCGGCCGCCTGCGATGAACGTCCGGCATGTGTCTAGGTCCTCCTTCGTCCCGTCATAGAGTCCCACAGGCTCCTTACGATGGCGGCCACGTTGGCGCCCCTTCCTCTGACCAGCTCACGGACCGCGAAACCGATGGTCCGGACCACTGTGAGCGGGACGATCCCAAACCAGTGATAGGGCCGCGCGTGCAGAGAGAAGAACCTGAGTGTGCTGCGCAACCGGTGGTATATCTTGAACGGCGTCAGCCCGCCGCCCGAGCTCATCGAGACCTTGTGCCAGATCCTCGCGCTCGGCGCGAAGAGCACATCGAAGCCGGCGTCTCGGGCACGGACGCACCAGTCCGTGTCCTCGTTGTACATGTAGTAACCCTCGTCCATCGGGCCGACCGTCCTGACCGCCTCCGCGGACGCGAGAACGGCGCACGCGGTGACGTAGTCGACCTCCATCACGCCGACGTACTGCCCGGCGTCTTCCTCACGAAGCCCGACGTGCCGAATGTTCCCCGTCCAGAAGGAAACGGCGCCGCCCGCCGACCATATAACGGAGGGCCGGTCAGCGTAGTAGATCATCGGGCCTACGAATGCGCTCTTGGGATGCGCGAGCGCGGCCTCAACGAGCGCACTCACAGCATTGCCGTCCAGCTCGATGTCGTTGTTCAGGAGCAGGACGTAGTCCGCCCCTTCATCGAGCGTATACTCAAGCCCGGCGTTCACACCCGCGGCGAAGCCGAGGTTCGAACTCTGCTCGGCCACGCGGACGGACGGGAATTCGTCACGCACGAACTGCGCGGAGCCGTCGCTGGATGCGTTGTCCACGACCAGCACCGAGAGGTTCGAATACGACGACGCGAGCAGTGTCCGCAGGCACGGCTCGAGCACGTCCCTGCCGTTCCAGTTGACCACCACGGCCCAGACCAGGGGATCCGCCACTCTAAGACCTCGCCATCTCGAGGAAGTCCTGAACGGCCCTGCGCATCAGCTCCCCTGCGTGATCGCGCTGAGCCTCCTTGACCACGTTCGCCTTCATCCGCGGAGCGTCTCCGCTGGTGAAGTAACGCACGACCGCGTCCGCGAGCTCCCGCTCGTTCTCAGGTTTCACAATATAGCCCGTTTCGGCCTCCCGCACCACTTCAGGTAGTCCACCGACGTTCGTGCTTATCACGGGAAGCCCGAAGGCAAAGGCTATCTGTGTAATGCCGCTCTGCGTGGCCGAGACGTACGGCAGGACCGCCACGTCGGCCGCTCCGAAGTAGTCACCGACCGATTCATCCGGAACGTGCTCCGCCACCACCCGGACGCGCTCCCCTATGCCCAGCTCGTCGATGACACGGTCGTACCCGGCGCGGTCATCGTAGAACTCACCGACCACCAGGAGGTCCACGTCGACCTCCTGGAGTATCCTGGGCATCGCGCGCAGCAGGTACACCAGACCTTTGTACTCACGGACGTATCCAAAGAAGAGCACCGTCGGCCGCGTCAGCCCAAGCGAATCCCTGACCGCATTGCGGTCGACGCCGGACGGGTTGTAGCAGTCGTAGATCGGAAGGGCCGCCTGTCTCACGGGCGTCCTCGGGAAGAGCGACTGGACGCGGCTCGCGACCACTCCGGATAGGACCATGAAGTAGTTCGCGGAGCTCAGTGCGAACTTCGTGAGAAACCGGTCGATGAACCGGTTCTCGTGCGACACGACGTTCTCACACACGATCACTATCCGGGCGCCGATCCTGCGCTTGAGCATCCGTGCCATGACACCGTAGCAGATCCCGAAGAACGGATTCCACCAGACAAAGACGACCAGGTCGGGACGCCTTCTCGGCTGCGATATCCAGCGCACGGCCTCGATCCACGAGAACGGATTGACTGAATCGATAATCTGCCGCGAGGGCGTGTTCTTCACGGGGTCGTGGCTGAGGTTCATCTGTGTCTTACTGGGGAAGAGCAGTGAGGGGTACAAACGCTTGAACTAGACCACGTACGCGTCGTGGTCGAGCCGGAGGTTCTCGTAGAGATGCGCGACGAAGAGCGCGTTGCCGCCTCTCAAGGGATAGGCCGGGCCGACGACGGCGATTCGCGCGCTTGCCTCAGATCCGAGAGGCGCGTCCGCGGACGAACTCTTGTCAGGAGTTGTCGTCAAGCCCATCTTCCTTCCGCGCGAGACGCTCCCTCACCGGGTACGAGATGGTGTCACCCTTGAGATTTGCCACCATCTCTCCGAGGAGTCCGAACGAGATGAACTGCACGCCCACGACCATGAGCAGGATGGCGAGCGTCAGTAGGGGTCTGCGGCCTATCGCCTGCCCCATGAGCTTGAGGACCGTGAGGTACAGCCCCGCCAGGAACCCGCCCGAGAACAGCAGCGCTCCCAGCATACCGAAGAGGTGAAGGGGTCTTGTGACGTAACGTCGCAGGAACAGCACCGTCAGGAGGTCGAAGAACCCCCTGAGGAAGCGCTCCGCGCCGAACTTCGAGCGGCCGTACTCGCGAGCGTGGTGTGTGACCGGAACCTCGGTGACCGTGAAGCCCGACCACTGTGCCAGGACGGGCGTGTAGCGGTGAAGTTCCCCGTACACGCTGATGCTCTTCACGACCTGCCTGCGGTACGCCTTGAGCCCGCAGTTCATGTCGTGGATCCTGACGCCGGACAGCCTGCCGGTCACCGCGTTGTAGAGCTTCGACGGAAGTCGTTTCGAGAGCGGATCCTTGCGGTCCTTCTTCCATCCCGAGACGAGGTCGTACCCGCTCTCTATCACCTCGAGCATTCCAGGGAGCTCGGCCGGGTCATCCTGGAGATCGGCGTCCATCGTGAACACAACGTCGCCCGTGGCCTCCTTGAACCCCACACTGAGCGCGGCCGACTTGCCGAGATTTCTCCCGAACACGAGCACCGTGACGTTCTCGTTCTCCTCATGAAGGCTCCGCAGGATGTCCATCGACGAGTCGGTGCTCCCGTCGTTGATGAAAATCACTTCCCACCGGCGTCCGAGAGGACGGAGCGCGCCGTCGATGCGCTCGTATAGCTCTCTCAGACTGTCGGCCTCGTTCAGAAGCGGTATTACGACAGAGATGTCCATGTGTCAGTCGACCTCCCCGTTCGCGCCCGCGCCGGGCGTCAGCACGATCGATTCGATCCACCCTCGCTCGAGCGCCAGGCCTTCCTCGAGCCCGACCCGCGGACGGAAGTCCAGGGCCTCCCTCGCCCTCGAGTTTTCCGCGAGTGTGTCCGTGACGTCTCCTCTGGCGCGCTCAACGTAGCGCCTGTCCAGCTTGACACCGAGAGTGTCCTCGATGGCGTCGAGCGCATCATTGAGTGTGACGCGGCTTCCGCCTCCCACGTTCAGCACGCTCCCATCGGGTCCCGATTCCAGTGCCGCCACCGTCGCGCTGACGGTGTCCGCGATGTAGGTGAAGTCGCGCGTCTGCTCCCCGTCGCCGAAGATCGTGATGGGCTCATTGAGCAGCCCCGCGCGGATGAAGCGGTGGAACGCCATGTCCGGGCGCTGGCGCGGACCGTAGACGGTGAAGTACCTGAGCGACACCGTCGGCACGCCGTAGTTCCGGTGGTACAGGACCGCGAGATGCTCCGCCGCCAGCTTGGTCACGCCGTACGGAGACACGGGGCAGGTGCGCCCGTCCTCACGCATCGGGAGGTCCGTGGTCTCGCCGTAGACGGACGACGAGGACGCGTAAACGAACTTGGAGACACCTCGCTCCTTGACCGCCTCGAGAAGACGCTGGCTCGCCTTGATATTGCAGTCGATGTAGGTCGAGAAGGTCGTCCCCCAGCTGGCCCGGACACCGGCCTGCGCGGCCAGGTGACAGACGGACGTCACTCCGTCGAGCACCGGCCCGAGGTCCGTGACCGCCAGGTCGGCCTCGACGAGCTCGAAGGAGTCATGTTCCAGGGCCGCCCTGATGTTCTCTTCCTTTAGCGCACGCGGGTAGTAGTCTATGAAGGCGTCCACGCCGCGCACCGTCTTCCCGTCCGCCAGCAGACGTTCGACGACGTGTGAGCCCACGAAACCCGCGGCGCCCGTCACGAGTACGATCTCACTCAAGTTCCGACCTCCGGCTCGTTGCCCGTCCGTCCGGCGCATCCGCGCCGGCGACCGTCCTTCCGCCCGGCGCATCCGCGCCGGCCACCGTCCTGAAGCTCTCTCGTACCCTGATGCCCATCGCACCGAACGACCACATGCCAACGCCGGCGATCAGAAGCCCCGTCATCGCATGTGCTACTATGATCACCGCCATCACTTCGTGACGGGCCACACCCGCCGCCGCGATCCCTCCCGCGAAGATCAGCCCTATGACGAACTCGTTGTAGCCGATCTGTGCGGGCGGCGTGGGCAGGATGTACGACAGCGTCAGCAGAGTATACCCGAAGAGCACCCTCGTGAAGGCCACATCCACCGAAAATGCCCTGAACATGAAATAGAAGTAGAGCCCGTCTATGAGCACGGCGACTCCCGTGAGGGCCAGGAACGACCAGAGCGTCCGTGCCTCCCGCCTGGCGATCCCCATACCTTGGACGAAGAGCCCGATGAACTCCGAGAGTCTCTTGTAGACACGACCGGGCAGCCACGAGAACACGGCGCACAGGAGCCGCGACGCCCCGTCGGGGTTCCTGAAGGCGAAGAAGAGGAGTCCCATCGCCAGGACGAAGATCGCCAGCACAGTGTAGATGAGCGTCGCGAGCGTGGCGCTCATGCGGATGGACAGGATAGGCACCATCGCCACCACGAACAGGATCGAGACGAGTTCGAAGAGCTTGTCCACGAACACCGTCGGGAGGCTCGTGGCTATCGGGATGCCCTTGAGGCGCTTGAGGAAGAACGACTTCGCTACCTCCCCCGCTCGGATGGGGACGATGTAGTTGAGGAAGTACCCGGCCATCAGCATGTGGAAGCTTTCGGATACGCGGAGCGGCACTATGGGGTGAAGGATGGCCCGCCATCTCAGACTCCGTACGAAGTAGGCCGTGAGGTACAGCACGGCCGCGGCCGCCAGCCAGCCGACGTTCGCCTTCCCCATGTTCCGCCGAAGCTCGGTCGTGTCCACACCCCAGAGGGCCAGCGCCAGCAGGACGAAGCCCGCAACGATCGCGACCGTTATGCGCAGTCGCCGGTTCAAGCGGCATCCTCCCCACCGTTGTGCCTCCGGGCCAGCACACCCCGGTGGTGCGCGAAGAAGATCTTGAGGGGTCTGAACCCCGTGTTCTCTATCGCGAAGTGCTTCTCGATGTCGGCCAGGAGTTCACCCAGACGTTCGTCGTCGAAGTACGGCAACGTGTCGACCGTCCACGTGTACCTCTCGAGCCTCTTGGACCCGCTGACGAATTTCTTCAGGAACGGAAGGAACGTCGCGGCCACCTCTTCTATCGGTGAGTCTATGTCGGGCCACCACGGGACGTCGACGAGCATGCGCTCGACGACCTTGAATCCCCGGTCCGCCAGTTTTGAGGCGACCGCACGAGTGTTCATCACGGAGATGTTCCCGTGACTCCACTCTTCGCCCGCCACCTTGTGGTGTAGCCGGTGTATCGGGAACCCGTAGTTCCACGTATTGGAGACGAACACCATGACGAATCGGCTGCTCGCCTCGCACATCTCGTCCAGAAGGGCATCGGCCGACGCGACCTGCGGCAGCGAGTTGAAGTTCCACACGAAGTCGTGCGATCGCGGCTCGACGCCGAGGGAATCCCCATGCGCCGCCCGAATGACGACCCTGTCCCGCAGGCCAAGCGCCTGCCAGGCGCGTTCAGCGAGTGCGACCTCCTCGGGGTCGCCAAGCACGAGGTCGACAGAGGCGCCACGCTGCGCCAGCGGGACGCTGTTGAGCCCGCTGATGCCCGTTATGCCGTCGGTGGGGCCCTCGAGGACCTTGTTTATGGTGTACCTGTCAGCGAGCGCCGCCAGGAGCCGAGCCACGGCGACTCGCTCGTAGCTCGTTCCCAGTCCGGTGTCTTTCTCGGTCGCCGGCATTCGCTAGAGCTCCTTCCTTAGAGTCTCAGCGACTTCCTCGGGAGTGGGCGGGCACCCGCTGATGTGCGTCAGACCCTCGCTCTCCGCGAGTCCCCGTGTGCACTGCCCGAGACAGACCACGCGTCCGGTCTCCCCCGGGAGGTGCGCCGCCTTACCCTGTATGATGTGGAGCTTCCTGAAGACGCCCCAGTACGCCAGCTTGGGTACCAGCGTGAACCAGTACTTCGGTCTGCGCACCGCCAGGTGCGCGGCGCCGCTGAACGAGTCGATGCACATGGAACATGCGGTGGGATCGCGCCAGGAGTAGATATTGGCCACGCGGCCGAACTCCTCGTTGGCACGCTCGAACTTCCTGGAGGGCGCCGTCCCCTTGACCTCGGGGTCCATGCCGCCTGCCCCGAGCTCGTGCGCCAGCCTCAGGTGGTCGATCTGCATCGGATCGAACCCGATCAGACGCGCCGCCACCGCATCGACCTCCACCATGTTCGTACCGACCGCGAAGACGCGCGACCTCACGACCTTGCCGTTGAGCGGTCCGTCGCCCTCCACTCCGGTTATGCCGTCCAGCACGATGAGGTCCGGCGGTCGTATGGTCGCCTGCTGGGCCAGCGGATCGTGCAGACCCAGCTGATGATCGCGTTTCTTGTCCGGTTCCGACAGCAGACCCTTGTGGTTCTTTACCGCCAGAGTGACCCTCGTGTAGCCGTGCGTCTTGAGCTTCGGGACGTTGACGTAGAGGTCCGTATCCTCGACGATCACGGGAACTCCCATCTCCCCGTACTTCCACTCCCGCGTCCGTCGCTCCACGGTGTTGAGATTGACGAGATCGACGCCCAGGCGCTCCGCGAGCTTCGCGTACCCGGTTACGCGGAAGACATTCTCGACGTCCAGTCCGACGCCCGGTCCGTCACCGATCGATATAGAAGTGAGGCCTCGCTGCCGGAGCACATTGACGAGCGCCTCCACCACGACCGGATGAGTTACGACAGCCGTCTTGGGCTTCGCGGCGATCACCAGGTTCGGCTTGATGAACGCCGTGCGCTTCCCCGAGAGATCCACACCCAGCTCGTCGAGTGCACGACCTAGCGCGTCCTGCACGTCGTCGAGCCTGTAGCATCCTATCTCTTCCAGAAAGACCGCCACTCCTCACCTTCCTCCTGTGTCGCCGCCCGACTCTTAATGCCCGGCGCCGCCCCTCCGGCCGGTCGCGACCTCGAAGGCCACGCCCGCGACGGTCGGCACGTGCATCAGCATGTTCGTGTAGCCGGCGTTCGCGAGCGGACACGCGCACTCGCCGGCTCTGACCCTCTTGCGTTCCTCGTCCGCCTTCTCGCCGTACCAGATGCGGCGGAAGTCGTAGTCGACGTCGCGCAGGTTTCCTATCGACTCGGCCTTGACGCAGCAGAACCACACGTGTCCGTCGGGAGCGATCTGCGCCGACGCCACTCCCGCATAGCACGGGATCGGTTGTCCGCCGGCAGTCAGGAAGCGCTTCACCAGCTCGTAGTACCGCACCCTGAACGACTGGGTGACGCGCGAGATGCCGGAGTAGGTCTGCTCCCTGATCCTCGCGATCAGGAAGTCGACGGCCCCCGCGTACGCATCTGCGGAGGGCGTTATCGAAGCCCCGAGTGTCTCGAGCTCCACTCGTTCCTCCGCTATCTCCGTGATGAACGAGTCGGGCGCGAGCTCGCGCGCGACGTACTCGTAGATGGCGGGTATCTGCTCGACATTGTGGATCGAGATAACGGTGTGCACGCCCACGGTCAGATTCGGGGCGTTGAGGTTCCTCAGGCCGCGGTACGTCTCGACGGCCTTCTCGAAGCTCCCGTCGACGCCTCTGATCCTGTCGTGCTCGTCTCCTATGCCGTCCAGAGAGAGGTTGATGATGACCTGCGTCTTGGGGCACCGCTCCGCGATCTCATCGACCATCAACGGTATCCGCGACGAAAGGAGGCCGTTCGTCGGTATGTTGATGATCCCGGGCTTACCGTGCCGGTACGCGCTCTCGCAGATGTCCGGCAGGTCGGATCGGAGGAAGGGTTCGCCGCCGCTCATCGTGTACCAGTACGGTGCCCGACCGAGCGACCGGAACGTCCGGTCGAACTCGTCCACCG
Source organism: Candidatus Eiseniibacteriota bacterium (assembly GCA_030638405.1). GTDB lineage: Bacteria > Joyebacterota > Joyebacteria > Joyebacterales > Joyebacteraceae > JALGZG01. Next base: position 21,935 of record DAOWER010000176.1, read on the forward strand.
TGAACTCTTTCGCGTCTTTCGTGTAGACGTTGCACGTGAGGCAGCGGGAGTTGCAGCGGTACGTGACGCTGACCGTCAGGTTCAGTGGGAGGATCCTGGGCCACCCTGTCGCGTGTGCCATCTTGTAGAGTGGGATCTTTGCGAGAATCTCAACCATCGATCGCCCCCGCCCCCCCTGCTCCGGTGTTGTGGGTCGCGGGTGCGTCGAGGTTCTTGGTGCTTTTGGATACTTCCCATGTGTAGGGGTTCTTCTTGAGCACGTAGTAGTCGACGGTGCCCAGAAGGCGCCCCACGAACTCGAGGAACACGCCGCCCGTGGTCCATAGAAGGGTCCGCGGGGTAGGCTTGAGGTCTTCCAGCAGGACCGAGAGAATCCCCCCGACCTTCTTCGTCGACACCTCGTAGGACTGGACCTTCGAGAGCCAGATGTGGCCAGCGTAGATCCGCCGCCTCTGCTTGAGGAAGTCACCGACGGTCGAGGCTCCCTTGTTGTAGACGGTGGCGTCGCCCGCGTAGGCCAGCGAACTGCCGCTCTCGACGACGATGGCCTCGATGCTCGCTTCGTCCACGGCGGTGTCCGCCGGTATTACCTTCACGAACGACCGGAACGCGACCATCTCGCCGAGCTTCGGGGACTTGAGTGCGAGCATGTGGTGAAGCCGCCAGAGCATGTGGACCACGAAACCCATGAAGGTGTCCGGGTCGTCCACGGGAACCGGCCTGCCGCCGGTCATGCCCACGTCTGGGTTCCGGAAGGGCGCGAGCATTCGCTCAACGCAATCGGGCGCCGGGATCGTGTCGCCGCTCTCGAGGATGAAGATGTCCGCTTCCGCCGCGTCCAGGAACAGGTTGATGGCCGACGCCTTGCCCTCACGCGACTCCTGCCTGATGAGCGATATGCGCTCGTCCTTCGCGGCCCACTCTCGCACGATGTCGTCGGTGCGGTCGGACGACCCGCTGGACACGACGATGATCTGGCGGATCTCGACGTTGTCGAGCGACTGCCCCGTGAGCGCCGCCAGGAGTTTGCCGATGTTCTGCTCTTCGTTGTATGCCATCACGCCGACGCTTGCAGTCAGCACGTCGCTCCTCCGGTCAGCTCCCTACTGCCCGAGCAAGAGCCTGTCTCCCAGGAACCTGGGCAGCCCGGCCTGCAGTATCTTGGTTCGAGCCGTGTGAAGGTCATACGCCACCGGCACCAGGCGCGCACTCCTCTCCTCGAGGTCCAGGACCGCGAAGCACGCCCGCGGGTCACCGTTCCTCGGTTGCCCCACGCTCCCCACATTCATGAGCACGCGAGCTCCCGCGGGAAGGGCGACCTCCCCCTCCAGAAGCTCGCTGGTCCCGACTTCCGTTCTCAGCACTATCATCGGCACGTGGGAGTGGCCGATGAAGCAGAACGACTCGTCGAAGGTCGAGAACTCCTGGGCCGCCGCCTGGGGACTCAGAATGTAGCGCCACTTCTCCGGCTCGCCCGGAGACGCGTGAACGAGGCGGACGTCCGCAAGAAAGCTCTCGTACATCAGGCTCCTGAGATAGTCCAGGTTATCCTCGGTCAGCTCATCGCGGGTCCACCGAATGGCCTGCACCGCCCAGGAGTTGAAGTAGGCCTCCTCGGCGGGGACGACGGCGGCCTGGTCGTGGTTGCCCCGCACGGTAACGTCGGCTCGCGATCTGACGAGCTCGACGACCTCGTTCGGATTGGCGCCGTAGCCCACGACGTCACCGAGGCAGACTATGCCGTCGACGTCCATCTCGTCTATCACGTCGAGCACCGCCGTGAGGGCTTCGTAGTTGCCGTGTATGTCGCTGATGATCGCGTATCGCACGGGAAGTCTGTTAGTCCTCCGTGTCCCCCTGGCGCCTGACGTCTCCTGCTATCCGGTCTAGGACTCCGTTAACGAACCTGCCGCACTCACCCGAACTGAACTTGCGGGCCAGCTCCACTGCCTCGTTGATGATGACACTAACGGACGTGTCGCGTCGCTCCAGCAGCTCGTACACGCCGATGCGGAGCACCGTGAGATCCACGATGCCCATGCGAGGGATGTCCCAGTGTTCGCTCGCCTCGGATATGGCGGCGTCTATGCGCTCGAGGTCCGAACGCACGCCGGAGACGAGCCTGCCCGCGAATTCCAGCGCCTCGTCTGTGCCATCCTGTATGTCAGGTATGGCCAGGTCCGTAAGCCCTGTCAGCTTCTCACGATACAAGAGCATGACGGCGAACTCCCGGCCTTCCCTTCTGAAATCCATGAACGGAACGCCCCCCGCCGTCTGCTATTTCATCAACGCGTAGAGATCGGCCAACTCCATGGCCGACTGCGCCGCGTCCCATCCCCTGTTTCCGCTCTTCGACCCGGCGCGCTCGATGGCCTGCTCCAGGCTGTCGGCCGTCACGACTCCGAAGACCGCAGGGATGCCGGTTTCGGCCGCCACGTGCGCGACGCCCTTCGCGACTTCCGAGGCCACGTAGTCAAAATGCGGGGTCGCCCCACGGATGACCACGCCCAAGCATACTACCGCATCGTAACTCCCGGAGTCACCCATTCTTTTGGCGACCGCGGGGATGTCGAAGGCGCCCGGCACCCAGGCGACGGAGATGTCGTCGTCGGCCGTCCCGTGCCTTCTCAGACAGTCCATCGCGCCCTCCAGAAGCCTCAGTGAGACGAACTCGTTGAACCGTGAAACGACGACCGCGAATTTGCGTCCCGCACCGGTGATGTTTCCTTCGTAGACCTTGCTCATGTCTTCAATCCCCTCCGTTACTCGTCTCGCTCCGTATCAGACCCGCGGCCCTTGCTGCCAACCGCACAGCTCTCAAGCCCCAGCAAGTGCCCCAGCTTCTCCTTCTTCGTAGTCAGATAACGCCTGTTCCTGTCCGTCGGCTCGATCTCGATCCCCACTCTCTCCACGATGGTCAGGCCGTAGCCCTCGAGCCCCACCACCTTCTTCGGGTTGTTCGTCAGGAGCCTGATGCGCCGAATCCCAAGATCCGCGAGGATCTGCGCTCCGATCCCGTAGTCCCTGAGGTCGGCTTCGAAACCCAGCTCTTCGTTGGCCTCCACGGTATCCCTTCCGTGGTCCTGCAGTTCGTAGGCCTTGAGCTTGTTCAGAAGGCCGATCCCGCGCCCCTCCTGGCGCATGTAGAGGAACACGCCCTCGCCCTCTCGCTCTATCGCTTCCAGCGCGTGCCCCAACTGGTCGCCGCAGTCGCACCGTGCGGACCCGAAGACGTCGCCCGTCAGACACTCGGAGTGCACCCGGACCAGCACGTCCTTGTCGGGTGTCGGCTCCCCCTTGATAAGCGCGAGATGCGGGTCATTGTCGAGTTCACTCTCATAGACCACCAGTTTGAAATCGCCGTACCTCGTCGGCAGGATCGTCTGCGCGGCGGCGTGGACGAGCTTCTCCGTCGACCGCCTGTACTCGATGATGGAGCGGACGCTCACTACGTGCATCCCGAAACGCTCGGCCATGCGCTGGAGCTCCGGCATCCTGGCCATGCTCCCGTCCTCACTCATGATCTCGCAGAGTATTCCCGCGGGCATCAGACCCGCCAGCCTCGCCAGGTCCACGGCCGCCTCCGTGTGTCCAGCCCTCTTGAGAACGCCTCCCTCACTCGCTCGCAGCGGGAAGACGTGGCCGGGTCTCGCGAGATCGCTCGGTCTCGTGTCGGGGTCGACCAGAGCCTCGATGGTCGTCGCGCGGTCGTGGGCGGAGATACCGGTCGTCGTCCCTTTGACCGCGTCCACCGACACAGCGAAGGCAGTGCCCATTATCGACGTGTTCTTCCCCACCATTGGATGGAGGTCGAGCTCGTCGAGCCGCGCGCCGGTCATCGGAACGCAGATGAGTCCCCGGCCCTCCCGGGAGATGAAGTTGATCGCCTCGGGCGTCACCTTCTCGGCGGCCATGATCAGGTCACCCTCGTTCTCCCGTGTCTCGTCGTCAACGACGATGACCATCCTGCCCTGCCGGATGTCCTCGATCGCGGCTTCCACCTTACGGAGATCTTCCCTCATGATCCTCACTCCATGAATCCCAGTTCCCTGAGTCGTTTCTCTGTCAATCCACCGGTGCTTTCGCTGCTATCCGGCGGCGCCGATGTCTCCCCACGTCCTTCGAGAAGCTTCTCCTGGTGTTTGGCCAGCAGATCCGTCTCTATGTTGACCTTCATGCCTAGACGGTACGCTCCGGCCAGCGTGGCGCGCAGTGTCTCCGGGATGAGGGCGACGGTCACGCGCTCACGGGAGACCTCCGCGACCGTCAGACTCACACCGTCCACCGCGATGGAGCCGCGTGCTACGATGTGCCGGGTAAGCGGGGCGGGCAGTTCCATCGTGAGACGCGTCCCGTGCCTGTCGCGCCGTAGCTCCAGAACCCGCGCGACGCCGTCCACGTGTCCGGCGACCATGTGTCCGCCGAGTCTGTCGCCCAGCCCGAGCGCGCGCTCGAGGTTGACAGCGCTGCCGCTCCTCAACTCCCCCATCGTCGTGACCGAGAGTGTCTGCGGGACGGCGTCCACCTCAAACGCGGTGGCGTCCGACCGAACGACAGTCTGACAGACGCCGCTCACGGACACGCTCTCGCCCTGTTCGAGCTCGGAAGCGAACTGTGCGGAGATACGAATCGTTGCGCCTCCTGTCGACCGGCGGATCCACGCCACTCTTCCCTTGCACTCCACGAGCCCGGTGAACATTAGGAGCTCTCCTCCACGACCTCTGAGCCCGAGACGGCCACTTCCGCCTCGAACAGGCAGTCACCGCCAATCTCCGTCCACTTCCCGTCGACAAACCTCGTGCGCCCGCCCCACCAGCTCTCGCCCAGGGACCCGAAGGCAGGCACCCCCGCATCACCGTACAACCTCGCCGCGACGAAGAAGGCCACGCGGTCCACCAACCCCGCCCTCAGGAGAGAACTCGCCACCGCGGTGCCCCCCTCGGACAGGACCGAGATCAGTCCCTCGCTGGCCGCTCGTCTGAGGACGGAGGCCAGGTCGAGGGCTCCATCGGGAGCGGCGGCGCTCCAGACTGTGACCCCGGCGCTCTCGAGCGCGGCGCGCCTGGAAGGGTCCGCGCTCTCACAGCACACCACGATGCTGCGCACGTCGCGGGCCCCGGCCACGATGGCCGAAGCGGGCGGGATCCGCAGATGAGTGTCCAGGACGAGCCGCGCGGGCTGGCGCTGGCGACCCGTCTGCGGCATGCCGCCTGCCGTGTGCCCACCGGTCTCCACCCGCCTGTCAGTCAAGCGGGGGTCGTCGGCGAGGACCGTGCCTATACCGACCATCACACAATCCGCGTTCGTTCTCATGGTGTGAACCAGTTCACGCGACGCCTCGGAGGACGTCCAGCGGGGCCCGCCCGCGGGTGGCGCGATGCGCCCGTCAAGCGAGAGGGCCAGTTTGAGCGTGGTAAACGGCAGGCCCGTCGTCCTGTATTTGAAGTACGGCGCATTCAGTGCGCGCGCCTCGTCGCGCATCAGGCCGAGGTCAACCTCGATGCCGGCCTCCCGGAGGATGACGACGCCCCGTCCCGAGACTCGGGGGTTCGGGTCCTCGACCGGGACCACGGTCCTGGCGATGCCTGCCGCGACTATCGCGTCCGTGCACGGCGGCGTCTTGCCCGAGATGGAGCAGGGCTCGAGCGTGACGTACAGCGTCGCACCGGATGCCCTCGGTCCCGCCTCAGCGAGTGCGTTCACCTCCGCGTGCGGACCGCCGTAGCGCTCGTGGTAGCCGGTCCCCACGACCTCTCCGTCCCTGACGATCACCGCGCCGACCACCGGGTTGGGGCTGGTGTCTCCCCGTCCGCGTTCCGCCAGTTCGAACGCCGTGTTCATGAAGGGCGAGTCGAGCTCGCGGTGCCTTCTGTTCTGATTTCTTGTGGTCGTGCTCAATCCATCACCGCCTCAGTGGGGCCCCACCGGCCAACAAGAACAGCGCCCCGTACATCCTTCGAGGCGCTGCAAGGCACGCGGAAAGACCCCTCCCGTGCCGGCTCCTTCTACCATCCAGACTGTCACTGTCGGCGCCTGGATTTCACAGGCTCTGCGGATTGCTCCGCTCGCGGGCTTTCACCGCCGGTGGGGACTCGCACCCCGCCCCGAAGGAACGTGTATTCAAATGTCACTACAGAATCTACCACCGTCGCGGGCCGGTGTCAAGCCGTCTTGGAGGGCTCCCCGTCCACTCCCAGAAGCCCTCTGGCGAACGCGGAGGCGTCGAAGGGCTCGATGTCGTCGATGGCCTCCCCCGTGCCCACGAACCGGACGGGAATGGCCAGTTCCCTGGCGATCGCGACCACGATGCCCCCGCGGGCGGTCCCGTCGAGCTTGGTCAGCACGAGACCAGTCAGGCGCAGCGCCTCGTCGAACGTACGGGCCTGAGACAGCGCGTTCTGGCCCGTGTTCGCATCGATCACAAGAAGGAGCTCGTGCGGCGCGCCCGGAAGTCGTTTCCCGAGGACCCGTCTGACCTTCTCGAGCTCCTGCATCAGGTTCTTCTGTGTGTGGAGCCGGCCTGCCGTGTCCACAATGAGCACGTCCGCCGAACGGGCGATTGCCGCGTCGAGAGCATCGAACGCCACCGCGGCAGCGTCGCCGCCGAGCTGCCCTCCGACGAACTGCGCATCGCTCCTGTCCGCCCAAATGGACAGCTGCTCGGCAGCGGCGGCCCGGAACGTGTCGGCCGCCGCCAGGATGACACTGCGTCCCTCGTCGACATGAAGGCGTGAGAGCTTGCCGATAGTGGTCGTCTTGCCCACGCCGTTGACGCCCGCGACCATGACGACAAGAGGCGCCCCGGGTTCTCCCTGGGCGCCTTCTCTCTCGGCAGTGCGCAGTGTCTTCTCGATCTCGAGGGCGAGGAACTCCCTTACCTCGTCCTCCGTGCCCGCACCGCTGCCCCCGAACCGCTCCCTGAGAGCGTCGACCAGGTGCAGCGCGGTCTCGACTCCGAGATCGGCGGCGATCAGGGTCTCCTCTATCGAGTCGAGCGCCGCCCCGTCAAGACCCGCGCCCTTCCCAAGAGCTCCCCGGATCCCTTCTGTGATCGCCCGCCTTGTCTTCGCCAGGCCGTCACGCAGTCTCGAGAACTGCTTCCTCACTCACCACCTCTTCCCGTGCGTCATCGAGACTGACAGAAACGACCTTCGACACGCCCGACTCCTCCATCGTGATGCCGTAGAGACGGTCGGACTCCTTCATCGTCGCCTTGTTGTGTGTGATGATGATGAACTGCGTCTCAGCGGAGAACTCTTTCAGCATGCGGACGAACCGCTGCACGTTCGCGTCGTCGAGCGGCGCGTCCACCTCGTCGAGGATGCAGAACGGAGACGGCTTGACGAGGTAGATCGCGAACAGGAGTGCGATCGCCGTCAGCGCCCGCTCACCGCCCGACAGAAGCGAGAGACGCCCGAGTCTTTTCTGACGGGGCGACGCCACTATCTCGATGGTCGACTCGAGCGGGTCGTCCGGATCGGCGAGCTTGAGGTCCGCATCGCCTCCCTCGAAGAGCCGCTGGAACGTCTTGATGAAATTCTGCCTCACGAGCGAGAACGTCTCGACGAACATCTCTCTCGCGGTGTTGTTGATCTGGTCGATCGCGGCCTTCAGGGACTCCTTGGACTTCTCGAGATCCTCATACTGGCCCGTGAGAAACTCGAGGCGTTTGTTCTCCTCGTCGTACTCGTCGAGCGCGAGGAGGTTAACGGGCCCCATGGAGCGCAGACGGGCCTTGAGCCGCTCGATCTCCTCCTTGGCCCTCGGAGCATCGAAGGGTGGGGCATCCGCATCCGCCGGAAGGTCGCCGAGTTCCTGCACGTCTGCGCAGTACTCCTCCCGGAGCCGCTCGCGCAGGGACTCGAATCGGCTCCGAAGCTCGGTGTCCTTAAGCTCGATCTCGTGCAGATCGGTCTGCGCACGGTCCCTGGTCTCCCTGGACGATCGGGTGTCTTCGTCCAGCTTCTCTATCTGGAGGCGAAGCTCTCTCACCGCATCGCGCATCGTGTCCCTGTCCTGCTCGAGCGCGCGCTTCTCCTCGTTCAGTCCGGACAGGACCCCGCCGTCGGCCGCATTCCGAGCGTCCAGTTCCGAGACGGTGCGGAGGTGCTGCTCGCGCTCCTCGGTCTTCTTCTCGATCGCGCTCCTGGCCGCCCTCACGGTCTCGCCCAGTTGTGCGTGCTCCGACTTCAGCTGCGTAAGCTCGGACCTCACGGCGACTGCGCCTATCTCGGCCTGCTTCTCCTCCTCGGCGGCCTTGGCCCGCTCCCGCTCGGCGAGCTTGAACTTCCTCTCGAGTTCGCCGACCTTCTCTCCGATCTCGTCCTCGCCCTTTGAGAGCTGAGACAGCCGGTCGGCCAGAAGGGTGACGTCCTTTCGCGTGGACTCCATCCTCACACCGAGCGCATCCCGATTCGCCCCAAGGCGGGAGACCCCGTCGGCCAGGTTCGTCTTCCCGAGCTCGAGTTCGGTCAGCTGCCGCTTGGCCTCCCAGAGCTCGGCCTCCGCACGTTCCGCCGCCGTCTCAGCGTGTTCAGCGGCTTCCGAAGCACTCGCCAGCTCCGCCTCGACCTTCCCCTCGTTGCCCCTAGCCTCCGCGAGGCGTCTCGTGAGATCCGACACGGCGCGCTCGGCGGCCTCGAGCCGCTCGGATCGACGAAGGAGACCTGCCTCCTCGTTGCCGGGGCGCCCCCCGGACAGGACGCCGGCCGCGGTCGCCATGTCACCCTCCGGAGTAACGAACGCCAGGTGCCTGGCGTCCTCACGTCCCCTGAGAGCCAGCGCGGTGTCCAGGTCGCGCACGATCACGACGCCCTCGAGCAGGAACTGTGGCAGCGTTCCCAGCGAAGCGTCACAGCTGACGAAGTCCGAGGCCGGACCGACGACGCCGTCAGACGAGAGCACGCCGTCCGGCGCGCGCTCCACGTGAATGCCGGCGAGTTCCAGGACCGGGATGAAGGTCGCTTTGCCGAGCGAGCCTCTCGAAAGGTGCCCCATGGCGTTTCGCGCTGATTCCACATCGCGAGTAACGATGTACTGGACGGCGCCGGCCAGCGCCGTCTCGATGGCCCCCTCCATGCCCTGATCGACGGTGATCACGTCGGCGACCGTCCCGACGAGCCCCGCGACCGAGCCTGCATCCTCAGTGAGGAGCGAACGCACGCCCTCCTGGAATCCGCCGTAGCCGTCGCGTATCTCGGACAGGAGCTGCCTCTTGTGCTCCGCCGCGTCCAGTTCACCCTCGAGTTTCGTCTTGTGCTCGCGCGCTCCCAGGAGACTCTCTCTGGCGCCGTCAAGGGACGCCGTCGCCTGCTTGTGAGCCACGGCGGCGGCGTGCGCGGCGCCGCGGAAGCTCTTCTCGGACTCGAGAGCCGTCAGGATCAGCTCTTCCTTCGCCGCGAGCGCCGCCCTGTTCTCACTGAGCTCGGCCTCGAGGGCCACGTGCCCCTCCATCAGGTCGTCCAGACGCGTCCTGTAGCTCTCCAGCTCACCCTTGAGCCCCGCGGAGCTCTCCAGCCCGGCGAGCCGGGTCTGCTTCTGGCCGTCGAGCAGCTCTCTGAGCCTGCGGTGCTCCTTCTCGACGTCGGACAGACCCTCCGTCACGGACGACAGCTCGCCGTCTCGCTCCTCGGCCCTCTGCGCGGCGCCCGTGATCTCGTCCTCCAACCGCGCCGCCCTCGTGAGTGCGAGGGAAAGGTCGGCCCGAATATCGGTGAGTTCCGTGTCCAGCTCCGCGATGCGGCGTTCGGACGCGCTCCGCCTCTCGGTGGCGACCAGCAGTCCGTCCGCCAGTGAACGAGTCCGCGCATCGAGTTCGCCTGTCTCTATTTCGAGACTGGCGAGCGCCTCTTCCTTGTCGTGACGCTCCGTACGTACGCCGATGCCGTCACGCTCGGACATGGAGAGCATTCCGTCACACTCACCTATCGTTCGGCGAAGCTCGGTGATCCGTCCGGTCGACTCGTCCTTCCGCGCCAGCCACTCGGCGTACTCCCGTCTGCCGAGAGTAATCTCCAATTCCTTCAGCTCGTCCGTGTAGCGCCGGTGCCGCCGCGCCTGCGCGAGCTGTCGCTTGAGTGACCTCACCTGCTTCTCGACCTCGCTGATGATGTCAGACACGCGCTGCATGTCCGTCTCTGTGGCCGTGAGCTTGTTCAGCGTCGAGCGCTTCCGCACCTTGTACTTCATGATGCCGGCGGCTTCCTCGAACATGAACCGGCGGTGACCGCTGGAGTCCGAGAGGATCGAGTCGACCATCTTGCGTTCAATCAACGAATAGGTTCGTGTGCCGACGCCCGTGTCGAGGAACAGGTCCTGAATGTCTCTGAGGCGGCAAGGGGTCTTATTGAGGAGATACTCGCTCTCCCCCGACCGGAAGACGCGTCGCCCGATGACGACCTCCGTGTAGTCGGTCGGGAGGTAGCCGGCGGAATTGTCGATGGTCAGCGCCACCTCGGCCATGCCGAGTCGGCGGCGCTGCTTGGTGCCGTTGAAGATGACGTCGGCCATGCTGGCTCCGCGGAGTTCCGAAGGACTCTGCTCGCCGAGGACCCACCGAATGGCGTCAGCGATGTTCGTCTTCCCGCACCCGTTGGGTCCTACGACACAAGTCATACCGGGGCCGAACTCAAGACCCAGCTTGTGCGCGAACGATTTGAACCCGAAGACGTCCAGCTTCTTGAGGTACACCGCCCCTCCCTACTCGTTACTCGTTGTGTGCGGCGCGTTCTACCCAGGCACCTTCATACCCGAGGAGCTTGACCGTGTCAAGAATTTCGCGGGTACTCGAAATCGTCGGATACCCGCCCGCCACCATGATCCGGAACCAGGTCCCTCTGTTCTTCACCTCCGTCGCCACCACATCCACGGCCACACCCTGTTCGGTCAGCTGCCCGGCCTCCAGGACGGCCGCTCGCTCGTGTCGGTGCGAGCTGATCATGACGCGGTAAGGCCCGCCTGGTCCGCTGATCACGGCGTCCGCGTCGAGCGGTTCGCGCGTCGGACTCACGCCGGAATCCTCGTCGCTGCCGGCCCTGGTCTCCTCTTCGGGTATCTCCTCCTCTTCGGCGGACGTGGTCTCGCCCCCCGCCGCCGCTTCCCCGTCCCCGGGCGCGCCCTCGTCCGTCCCTGCCGCTTCACCCACCTCACCGCCGGGCGCCGAGGCACCTTCCTGAGCCTCCGAATCACCACCCTCTGCTACGCGCTGTTCCGTCGGAACGGACCTGTCGCCCCCTGGGCCGAATCTGCTCTCCCCGATAGTGAACCACCAGGAGAGCGCCGCGATGACAACTATCAGGAGGACGATCGCCATGACCGCCAGATGGTCCGGATTCCTACCCCGGCTGCGCGGCGCGACCGCGCCCACGACCCGCGTCCGCGGACGCCGCGTGCTCCTCTCGAACCTCACCACGCTCTCGGGGGATGCGGGTTCGAGGCGCTCCGGTTCCGACTCCGGCGCCGAGGTCACCGCTTCCATCGATCGCCCCGTATCCGCGGGCATCTGGGGCGCGAGGACGGCACGTTCACCCGGCTCGCCGGGCTCCTCGGCGTCGACGGCTTCGCTCTGCTCGCGGACGAGGATTCCCGTCGTCGTCACGCCGCCGGTGCACGAAGCCAGAGACGCCAGGTCGGCTCCACTCCCTGCGACGCAGACCGCGGCGTCGAGAGCGCTCAGGGTCTTCGACACCTGGGCCGGAGGCACGAGCACGAGAACCAGGGCATCCTCCGCGAGGCCTCTGAGTATCTTCGCGAATTCCTCCGACTCGAACACGTCGTCCACCGACAGGGGATGCGAACCCGCCGTGACCACGCTGACGCCCGGCGCGAGAGTGCGCCTGACGACGGCCGTGCGTGACACTCCGAACATGACCGCGTCCACCAATCCCTCGTCCGGGTCCTCGTGGAGTGCCTTCCCCAAGACGGGACGCTCGACGGCCGCGTCCACAAGGACCACCGCTCTTCCTCTGTCGCCGAACCACGCTGCCGCCTCCGCCGCGAGGCCGGCGGTTTCTGCCATGTCCGTTCCGGAAATCCCGACCACGCCCTTCGCTACACCCAGCAGCCGCTCGAGGTCCGGCATCCATCCCGCGGGCCCGTCCCCGATCACGGGACGCACCAGCACGGCGGCCCCGGACTGACCTGCGCGCTCCAGGACCAATCCGCCGCCGAGCGCACCGGACTCCCGCAGGCGGTCGAGCTCCTCACTGGCCGCTTCGGACGAGACTCTGAACTCCACTGTCACTTCTCCTCGAATGCGCCGAGCAGGGCCGCCACCACAGCGGGGTCCTGGCTCTCGTCAATCGTCCTCAGGTCGACAATAATGCGGTCCTCGTGAGTCCTGGCCAGAACGGCAGGCGATGCGGTGAGCATCGCCGACGTCACCGAATCTGCAGAAACACCGCCTCGCGGTTCTATCTCGATCCCCCTGCTGGCTATGATCCTCTCGGGGGCGGCGCCACCGCCGACCAGTCCTTCCAGCTCCACTGCCGACACCCGGGCCCGGTCACCCAGCGAAGACGCCAGGGACGCGGCCATCTCCTCGGCCCTGCGCGCGAGCGCATCGAGCGGCGCAAGAATGGCCGCGAGCACCGGGACCGCCGTCTCAGCCTCTCCTCGGAGATAGCTCTGAAGAGTCGCGGAGAGCGCGGCAAGGGTCAGCTTCCCGGGACGAAGCGCCCGCGTCAGTGGATTGGCTCTCATGCGAGAGATGGCGCTCGCCGTACCAACAGCGATCCCCGCCTGCGGGCCACCGAGTATCTTGTCACCACTGAACGTGGACACGGTCGCTCCGGCGGAGACGCTTTCCCTGACCGTCATCTCGCCCGAGAGTCCCAGCTTCTCGGGGTCGGCAAGGATGCCGCTTCCGAGGTCGTGAATGACGGGAATGCCGAAATGTTCGCCGAGCGACGCCAGTTCCTTGAGCGAGACGCGCTCGACGAATCCCGATATCGAGTAGTTGCTCCAGTGAGCTGACAGCAGCGCGCCCGTGCTGCTTCTGATCGCATCTCGGAAGTCCGACAGGTGTGTGCGGTTCGTCGTTCCCACCTCCACCATGCGGGAGCCGCTGCGCTCGAAGACGTCCGGGAGTCTGAACGAACCACCTATCTCGATAAGTTCACCACGCGAGACGATGACCTCTCGGCCCGGAGCGAGTGTGTTCAGAACAAGAAGGACCGCCGCCGCGTTGTTGTTGACCACAAGGGCGTCCTCGGCTCCCGTGAGTTCGCAGAGCGCGTCCCTAACCAGATAGTCGCGTTTTCCGCGAGTGCCCCTGATGAGGTCGTACTCGAGGTTCGAGTAGCCCCGCGCTACCTCCGCGACGGCCGCCACAGCCTGCGCGGACAGCGGCGCCCTTCCCAGATTGGTGTGGACGACGATTCCCGTTGCGTTGATCACCGGGACGAGTCCTCGCGCCGGAGAACGGACGAGCTCCCTCTCCACTTCCGCCAGGATGCCATCCCGCACGCCCTGAGGGGAATCACCGTGACGGCACTCTCCCGCCAGCAATGCGGCGCGCTCGCGATCGAGGATCTCCCTCACGAGGCGGACCGCGAGGGGCCTCGGCTGTATCGCGCTCAGGCCCCTCTCATCGAGATGAGCCAGCACAGCATCGACTGAAGGGATCGCGCTCAGGTTGCTCTTCTCGGTCATGAGCCAGCGCGCAGACCTCCTGGGCCTGCGCATCCTCTCCGGCAGGTCTCGGCGCGGCAAGCCGCGCCGAAGGACGGCCGCTCCCGTACGCAGCCGGCAACGGTAGACAGTGGCGTGAGAATATCGGTCCGCTGACAGGTGGTCAAGCGCTTTCGCCCGCGTAAGTTGCGGAGAGCCCACACATAGCGTCCGGCGGCCCCCGCCGCACACGGGGTGCGCTGCAACAAGGTGCGTGCATCGTGCTCCGCTGCCGCGCTGCACCCCGGCGGACACACACACCGCGGCCCACGCGGAGGCGGCCGGGAAGCCCCATAGAGTCCCCTAATCCCCCGCGCTTGTGCCAGTTGCACCGCTGATACCCCCGGCTTGGCACGTCAATTGCACGAAGAACGGCCTGTGGGGCCCCCAGGAGGAGGGTTCAGGGGGAACTGAGTCCGCCGGTCCGGCTGCAGCAAAGGAGGCCGCCTAGACGACCGTTGTCACACCCGAGGCAGACGTTTGCCCGGCAATTGCGATGGAAGAGAGGGGAACGGCTGTGCCTCCCCTCAAGACCCAGGGCTCCAACATGGAGTTTTTGAGCGATGCTTAAGAGAACGCTTTGTGTGCTGGTAGTGACCGCCGCTGTGCTCGCGCTCGTGGCGACAGCGACGGCCAAGAGGACGGTTGCGGACTACACGCAGAACGTCGACCTGCCGAACTCGCGCAGCCCCATCGTGCTGTTCTTTGACGACATGGAGAGCGGCGTCAACGGGTGGACGACCGCCGACAACACCGCCACTGCGACGCCTCACTTCCACGTGGACACGTACATGGCCTACGAAGGCACGTACTCGTGGTGGTGCGGTAACTTCGACTACGACACCGATGGCGGCTACGGCAACAGCTGGGATGACAGGCTGATAATCCCGACGACGGATCTGACCGCTGCCACGTATCCGATCCTGACCTACGCGTTCCGTCACGATTCGGAGATGGGGTACGACTTCACGTACGTGCAGGCCGAGAGCGGCGGCGTCTACGTAGACCTGAACCGTGGCTACGACGGTGCGGCCCCGTGGACGGACATCGGTCTCTACGGCTTCATCCTTGAAACGTACGACAATCCGCTCAACGCCCGCTTCCGCTTCGTCTCGGACGGCGCCTGGTCGGATGAGGACGGTCTGTATCTGTCGGTCGGTGGCGGTTTCATGTGTGACATCGTCAAGGTCTTCGACTACTTCGGCGGCTACGTCTACTTCTTCGACAACGCCGACGACGAGGTCAATCTGATTCCGGGGATTCCCGGCTCGGCCGGCGACTTCTGGCACTTGATCGACAGGATGTGCCCGGCGTATTCGGACCCGCACAGCTGGTGGTGCGGCGATGACTCCGACACGACCCTGACCCCTCCGAACCTCAACAACTCGCTGATCTCTCCCGCCGTCAGCATCGTCGGCGCCGGGACCTGCACGCTGCGCATGTTGCTGCACGCGGAGGTTCCCACGGTGGACAACGACTACTGGACCGAGGAGGTCAGTGTCGACGGCGGTGGCAGCTGGGCGACGACCGGCGCGTGGTGGGGCGACTTCGGCTCCTGCGACGGTTGGGGCACGAGCGGTATCTCCGGGATCGACATCAGCTCGTTCCTGCCTGGAACCGAGTTCCAGTTCAAGCTGACGTTCTACTCGACAGAGAACGGGTGCGGTCCGGGTGCCGCCGGCGGCGCAGGCATCATGCTGGACGACACCTGGCTTGAGGACTGGACCGGTTCGCCGGTCGAGGAGCAGAGCTGGGGCAGCATCAAGGCCATGTACAGGTAGTTCCTCGAAAGCAGTTCTGAGCGAAACGGGGGGTGGCGTTCGGCGCCGCCCCTCGTTCTGCGTTGCATGGGCGCCATGTGCGACGCCGCAGACCTGCCGCTGCGGTCGATGCAAACGGGCGCTGCCGGAGCCGCGGCACGCCTGCAATGGTCCGGGAATGGACGCTAGAGATAGCGCACTAGAACGTACACCGTTGTGACGAGGAGACAGATCGCAGTCACGGGAACGCCCGTCCTGGCGTAGGTCGTGAACGAGAGCGGTTCCCGCTCTTTAGACGACAACCCGACGACTGCCATGTTCGCGGCCGCGCCGACGACGGTCGCGTTCCCACCCAGGCAGGCTCCGGCGGCGAGCGCCCACCAGAAAGCCAGCGCGACGCCCGGGTCGGACGCGCCCACGTGGTTCACTATGATCTGAACCAGGGGTATCAACACAGTGACGGTGGGAACCGCCGAGATCAGAGAGGCAGTGATGGCAGTTCCCCAGAGAATCACGATTATCAGGACGGCCGGTGTCTCGGATACCCCGAGGATTCCGCGCGCCGCCAGGTCGACCACTCCCACCGCCTCAAGGGCGCCCACCAGAACGAAGAGACCGATGAAGAAGAAGAGCACCCCCCACTCCACCTCCGCAAGCAGTTCCTCCGGATTGATGCGTGTGACCACGAGCAAGAGAGCGGCGCCCGCGAGTGCCACCGTGGCAGGCTGGAGCCCCAGCTCGTGATGAAACAGGAACCCGACCAGCACGAGCCCGAGTACCGCGAGCGTGCGGCGGAGGAGCCCCGCGTCTCTTATCGCTTGACCGGCGTCCATCGATTCCAGCGCCTTGCTCTTAGCTTCCGGCGGCGAGGCGAAGAAGTCACGCTGTCCGACCAGCCTCAGGTAGAGCAGGCTCACACCAAGACAGATGAGCGCAAGAGGTCCGAGATTAACAAGGAAGTCCATGAAGGAGAGATGCACTGACATCCCGGGGACCAGGGCGCGGCTGCCAACCAGTATGTTCGGCGGATCACCTATCAGGGTCGCCATTCCGCCGATGTTGGCCATGATTATCAACATGACCAGAAACGGCATGACGTTCTTGCCCAGGAGATCCGAGACGAGGTAGATGACCGGCACGATCATGATGACGGTAGTGACGTTGTCGATGAAGGCCGAGCTCACCGCCGTAATCGCGGCGAAACCCGCGAATATCAGGAAGACCCTCCCCCTCCCACGCTGCGCCACTCTGAGGGCGAGGAACTTGAAGACCCCCGTGCGCGCGAGGACCGCCACGATGAGCATCATGCCGATCAGGAGACCCAGGGTGTTGAAGTCTATGAACCCCACGGCCTCGTCTTGGGATAGCGATAGCCCCGGCAGGAGCAGAACCACCAGAGCTCCAGCCAGGGCTATCGTCGTTCGATGAAGCCGCTCGGTGACGATGAAGAAGTACGTGGCTACGAAGACCGCCGTCACGGCGACGAGTGGAAACATCCGTCAGAGTCCTCTCACACGCCCTCCCGCTGCTACTGGGAGATGACGTCCCCTTCCTCGAAGGGCGGGTTCTCGTCGCCCATGTGCTCGAGCATCCAGTCTGCGGACGGCACGAGAGCCGAGTCGGGGTAGAGCGTCTTCATTCTCGTGAACGCGTTGCGCGCCGCCTCGTAGTTGGACAGCTCCTCGGCGTGGATGAACCCGATCATGAACTGGGCCTCCGCGGCGTGCTCTCCATCGGGGTAGTTGAACACGAGTTCGGAGTAGTAGTTGAGCCTGGTCAGCGGGTCCTCGGTCTCCTGGGCGAGCGTGAAGAGTTCCTCTTCGCTTCTCGGCTTGGCCCTGAAGACGTCCTCGTTGACCCTGACACCGTAGCTCTCCTTCAGATCAGCGAGGATCTCCTCGTAGTGCTCCCGCGTCTTCTCGGGCAGGAGGCTCTTCACGATCTGTTCGCGAACCTCTTCCAGCGGCTTGAGTCCGTCGTCGACCTTCTCCTCGATGCGAACGACGTGCCATCCTCTCTCGGAGCGCAGCGGGTCCGTGACCTCGCCGGCCTTCCACTCTCTGATGCGTTCGATGAACGCGACGTCCATGCCGGCGCCGGGTGCGCCGTCACCCTGCGTCACCGAGGCCATGAGTCCGCCGGCGCTCTTCGTCGCGGAATCGGTCGAGACCTCCCGTGCGACCGACGCGAAATCCTCTCCCCCGAGCACTCTCGACCTGGCCGCGTCGGCTGCAGCTCTGGTCGGCACGAGGATGTGCCGGAACTTGACGCGCCCGCGGCGCTGGAACTGCTCGCCGTGTTCCTCGTAGTAAGCCTCGACGTTCTCGTCCGGGACCACCGTCGTGGCCTCGACGCCCTCGGCGTAGAAGGCCTGGATCACCGCCCGGCGCTTGACCGCCTCGAGTGCCCTCACGACCTCGGGGTCCTGGTCGTGCCCCGCCTTCAGGGCCGCCTGATAGAGCACCTCCTCATCCACCAGCCTGTGGAGGAACGCGATCGTACCCTCAGGCCCGGCGAACTGCTGCTGCGCGAACGGCGGTAGCTCGGCCATTTTCTGCATGAGATAGCTCTTCGTGATGTTGGTCCGTCCGACTCTGGCCACGATCTCGTCGTCGCTCCCGGAGCCGCATCCCAGGCACCAGATGCCCGCGGCGAGAACGACGAGCATGAGTGCGGTGATCGTGAAACTCCTTGACATGTGCTCCTCCCCGCTTGTTCGTTGACGAATGCTGCCGTGCCAGGCCACTCCGCGCCTGCGCGGCGACCTCGTTGCTACTCCCTGATGACCCAGACCTTGATCTCGGCCTCGACGTCCTTGAACAGGCTGATCTTGACGGGATAGACACCGAGCATCTTGATATGGTCTTCCATGATCACGTTGTTCGGGTCCGTCTCGTAGCCCTGCTCGTCCAGCGCCTGCGCGACTTCCCTCTCGCCCACCGACCCGTAGAGCTTGTCGCCCTCATCGGCCTGAACGCGCACGGTGCAGGACACGCCACTCAGGCGCTCTGCCATCTGCTCCGCAGCCCGCTTGTCCTTCTTGACGCGCGCTTCGTCCACTCGGACCTTGACCTCAATCTGCGCGAGCGCTCCCGGCGTGGC
>DAOWER010000223.1 GCA_030638405.1 Candidatus Eiseniibacteriota bacterium
AGGGCCCCCTGATCCCAACCGTGTCGCCCACCTTCATCTTCGTCAGGGCCTCGGTCACCGTGCCGACCGACATGATGGTGATCTCCATCGTGTCGGTGATGTTCGGGTTCGAGGATGGAGTGAACGGCGCCTCCCCCACGCCGGGGACGGTGAGTTCTACGAACTGCCCCGCCGCGAAGCTGATGGGCTCCTTCGGCCGGAAGCGGTACGTCGTGATGTTCGGCGTCTCCGGCTTGATGTCCTCGATAATGCTCTCGATTGGTCTGTACAGGTTCTTCATGCCTTCGCCTTCTCCGTGATCACGTGCTTCATGGCTTCCCTCATGTCGATCCTGCCCATGCAGGCGTCGATACACCTGCCGCAGCCGGTACATGTCACGAGGCCGTACCTGTCGCGTGAATACTCAAACTTGCAACGCAGCCTGTTCTCCAGCCGCTGCGCAACCGCGGGCCGCGAGTTGCCCCCGCCTCCCGTGCGCGCGTAACCGATGGACAGACACGTGTCCCAGTTCCGGCTCCGTTCGTATCCGCCCTTGGCCCGCTGATCCACCAGAAGAAAACACGTGCACGTCGGGCACGTGCGATTGCACGCACCGCAGCCGACGCAATTCTGCGTGACGTACGCCCACGCGTCTTCCGACGCGGCGAGGTCACGCTTGTCGTACGGCTGGTCGACCGCGAACTGAGCGTTCTGCCGATCGACCGCCTCGGTCACCGACGCGCGGGTCTTGTCGCGCTCGGACTTATGCTCGGACGTCACTTCTCTGACCAGGTCGTCCGAGCCGGAGAGGAGCGCCTCCCCACCCTCAGACCCGACAGTGACGATATACCCCGTGCCCAGCGGCGCGAGGTTGAGGTCGAAGCCCTCTTCCGCGAAAGGCTTGCCACCGACCATTGTGCAGAAGCAGGTCTCTTTGGCCGCCGTGCACTCAATCGAGACTATGTATGTGTTCTCCCGCTTCTCGACTATAAACGGATCGTCGTACTCCTCGGTGAAGTGCTTGGTGCTCCAGTAGACCTTGTCGAACTTGGCCAGCCCGCGGACGTCGCAGCCACGAGGACCGATGACGACCGTCGACGGAGCCACGACGTTGGCCTCGGTGTCGCTGCTCGGGTAGTTGGCCACGACCTCGCGAGGATAGAAGACGAATGTCTTGGCCGAATGCGCCGGGGCCGCCCCGTGGAGCTTCATCGTCCCGGGTACCTCGTCCTTGACGAGGTCGTAGTCCGGCGTTTCTTCGTTGTTCATGATGTCGAACGTGACCGGCACGTAGACCCTGTGGTCCTTCGCCCATCTCCTTATCAGCTTCAGGAGATTCTCGCTTCCAATGAAGACCTCTTTCATGCTGGCCAGGCCCCTTGCTTGGAATGATGTGTCGGACTTCTCCCGAAAACCGCCGCGCCGGACCTCGAGAGCGTCCGGACGGTCGCCGCCCATGTTCACACAGAAACCCCGCGCCACTCCCGTCTCTCAATGGACGTGACCCCGGGGTTGCTCTATGGCCGTGCTACGGTTGTGGTGATCCTGTTTTTGGCCTGCAAGTAACACTCAGCCTTTCCACTGATTGTTGCTCGCGGGTCGCATCGGCAACCTCGCTGTCCGCTCGAAAGGGCGCGGACTGAGGCCCACAAAACCAGATGAGTCTAGCTGTCCGAACTCGGTTGTGTCAAGCGTAAACGCCGGTGTGGGCGGCGCACGCGCGCCGCAGCGCGGGAGCTCTCACGCGTCGTGAGCGAGAGTTGAAGAGTCAGTCTCTCTGTGACAGGAATCTCAGATTGAGTCTCTCGCCGGACTCAGCATCGACCACGTACTTTCTTACTTTCGAGAGCACCTCTTCCATCACTTCCAGGTAGAGGCGCTGGCGGGCAGCCGCCGGGCTCCTCCAGTATTCGACGACCGTGGCCCGAAAGCGATGCGTCTCGCCCTCGGCGGTCATGACCTTCTCCGTCCGGTATCCCTCAGCCGACGTGACGAGTCGCTGCGCCTCGCCGCGCGCCATCGGCACGACGCGGTTGGCGTAGCCGTTGGCCTCCTGGATGATGCGGCTCCTGTCCTCCCGTGCGCTCGCGACATCACGGAAGGCGTCCGCTACCTCGCGCGGAGGATTGATCTCCTGCAGGTGGGCGGCCACGATTTCCATGCCGGCGCCGTAGGAGTCCAGCACGTCCTGGGCCCTGGCTTTCACGGCCGCCGCCACCTCGATCTTCGCGGTCGTCAGGAGCTCGTCGACACCCAGCACGGCGATCTTCTCGGTGAGGACCGATTCCCCCACTTTTCTGACGAGCCAGTGGGGCTCCTCCGTCGCATAGAGGAACGCGGCCGGATCCTTGACGACGTACTGGATCAGGAGCTGCACCTCGATGATGTTCTCGTCCCCGGTGACAAACTGGCTCTCGCGTGGCTCCGGCCTCAGCCCGCGGAGTTGATCGACGATCTTGTAGCCGACACTCATGCGCTTGATCGCGGTGGTCTGGGGCTTGGCGACCGAGTCGATCGGCCAGGGGATGCGGTAGTGAATGCCCGGCTGAACGTCCGCCGCCACGACCCTCCCGAGCCTCTTGACCACACCGCGCTCGTCAGGCTGAACGACATATATGCCCGAGAGTAGATACATGGCGACGGCGAGCAGCACGATGAGCCGCGCCAGCTTCCTGACCTTCGGGAGTCCAGCAGACATGTCAGACCTGACCGTCGTCTCCGCCACGTTCAGTTCCCCTTCCTGTCTCAGTTCCCCTTCTTGTCGAGGAGCCTGAGCAGGTCTGAGTCGGACGACAGTACAATAGTCGTCTTGTCGTCGAGGAAGTTCCTGTAGGACTCAAGCGTTCTGACGAATTCGTAGAATCCGGGGTCCGCGTTGTAGGCGGCGCCGTAGATGCGCATCGCCTCCGCGTCGCCCTCGCCGCGGATCTTCTCGGCCTCCATGTAGGCGGCAGCCAAGATCTCCTGCCGCTCCTTGTCAGCCGTGGCGCGGATCTTGATGGCCTCTTCCTCACCCTCAGAGCGGTACTTTTTCGCCGTCCGCTCGCGCTCGGCCCGCATCCGGTCGAAGACGCTCTGCTTGTTCTGCTCAGGGAAGGCGAAGCGCTTCATCCTTACGTCGGCCACCTCGATACCGAAGCTCGACGCGGCCGTGATCCTGCACCCCTGTGCCACTCCCTCCATTATCTCTCCGACCTTCATTGAGTCGGGGTGGATCGATATCAGCGCGTGGAGCGGATACCGACCCAGCGCGGCCCCCATCTCAGACGCAACGATGTCCGCCATTCGCACCTCCGCCCCCTCACGATCGTTCACCGTCTCGAGGAACTTCTCGGGATCCGCGATCCGCCAGGCGACGAACGTGTCCACGACGATGTTCTTCTTGTCGTTCGTCAGGAACTCCGTCGGCTTCGGATCATAGACCAGGAGCCGCTTGTCGAAGAGCCTGACGGCCTGAACGGGCTGCGGCAGCTTCCAGTTGAGGCCGGCGGTCTCGATGACTCTCACCGGACGCCCGAACTGCGTCACGATCGCCATCCTCGTCTCGTCGACGACGAACACCGCGGTCCTCAGAACAAGCAGGGCGATGAGTGCTGTCGCCACCGTGTAGTATCTTTTTCGTATCACCTGTCCCTCCTCCAAGAACATCTACTGCCGCAGCGCCGGCGAGGCGCTAATCCCGCGCCGCGGTGCCCGCCGAGAGTTCCTTGTCGAGCACCCGGATGTCGTATCCCTCGAGTTCGAGGTCCGAACTCACGATGTACTTTTCGACGCCCGCCAGAAGGTCCTCCATGGTCTCGAGGTAGAGACGGGTCTCGGTGACCTCCCTGGCGTCCCGGTAGTGCCTGGCCATCGCCTTGAATCGCTCGGAATCACCCCTCGCCCGGTCCTCCCTGTCCGACCTGTAGCCCTCGGCCTCGAGCACCAGGCGACGCGCGTCGCCTCGGGCCGTCGGTATGGTCTCGTCCATGTACGCAAGCGCCTCGTTGATGATGCGGCTCTTGTCCTCCCTCGCGCTGGCGACGTCCCTGAACGCCGGAACGACCTCGAGCGGCGGGTGTACGTCCTGAAGCCTCACGCTGACGACCTCCACACCGACACGGGAGAAATCAAGGTGCCGCTGCACCGACGTCCGTATCCGTTCCTCGAACGCCCGTCTGTGCACGGTCACAATATCGTCGATCACGAGCCCACCCGCGACCTTCGTCATCACAGACTCCGCGGTGAACCGGACCAGATCCTCAGTCTCTGCGACGCTGAAGAGATACTCCTTCGCGTCGCTGATCCGGTAGAAAATCACCACGTTCATGTCCACGATGTTCTCATCGCCGGTGAGCCTCAGCGCCTCTTCCGGGAGCTTCTCGTATGTCCCCGCCGCGTGGCGGCTCTCCCAGAGCGTCGCGTAGAACTCCGCCGCGACCGCGTTGATCGAGCGCGGGACCTCGCGCGTCCGGAAGCCTATCTCAAGACGCCTGGCTTTCGGCACTTCCACGCGGACGACCCTGTCCATCGGCCATGGCGCCTTGAGGTGCACGCCCGGCGTCATGACCTCATCCAGAGCCCTGCCCCATCTCATAACAACGCCCGCCCGACCGGGCCCTACGAACGACACACTCGAGAGCGCCCACACCACAAGCAGAAGAACCGCCACCGACAGCGCGAACCGCCTCAACCAACCGGGCCGCCGCACCGTGGTCCACGCGCGCGCAAAGAACGTGCGAACCCGCAACCGGTCGAGCGCGGCCCAAAGCACCCGTGCGGGGCGCGTCTGCATGATGTCCGCGAGCGACTCCGCCTGTGCGGTGGTGCCCTCGCGGAGCCCGCGCACCGCCGCCGCCGCTATCACGATCGCCGATTCCACTATGAAGAGCGCGACGACCACCGCCGCGATGCGGTCGAGTTGAATGCCGATCGCGTGGCCCATCAGGCCCACGACCACGGCGCCCGTTGTCAGCGTGTCCATGCGGGAGTGATATCCGTCGGCGATCAGGCTGATACTGCCCGTCTCACGTCCGACGTGCATCTTGTATTGTGCGGCGTAGTAGGAAACAAGCGCGGCGACGAGACTGCCGCCGATCGCCAGCGGGAGATTCGTGATGGGCGCGCCGGCGACGAGCGAGACCTTGCGGAAGATGCCGACGGCTGCCCAGAGGATCAGACCGCTGATGATGAGGCTGACGATGTTCTCGACGACGGCCAGGCTAACGCGGCCTTCCCGGCGCGAGATACGCGCCCCTGTCCACACCAGACCTGAGGCCACGAGGTCGGACCCGGAGTGCCACGCGTCGGCGATGAGCGCCAGGCTCCCGGACATGACCGCGAGGAATACCTTGAGGAAGACCAGCCCGATGTTGATCAGGACCGAGACCAGCGCCGTGCGCTCGACTCGACTCACGCTCACACTCACCTCCTGATGGGGCGCCGCGCGCCGGCTCTATGCTCACCGGTTCACGGTTGCCTGGCTCCTAAGGGAGCGGATGCGTCACGCTCGCTCCGCGTGCCCGCCGTGCGGGCTCCCCCTCCAAGCTACTCGTCGCTCGCCACGCAGGCGATATCGATCACCCTGTCGTTCTTGCCCAGACTGATGATTCTGACGCCCTGGGTGTTGCGCCCGATGAGGGAGATGCCTTTGACTGGAAGACGGATCATCACGCCCTTGGCGGTCATTATCATGACCTCGTCCGGCTCGTTGACGATCCTGACGGCGACGACCTTCCCGTTCCTCTTGTTCGCCTTTATCGAGATGACGCCCTTGCCGCCTCGCTTGATGATCCGGTAATCGGAGATACTGGTCCGCTTGCCATACCCGTTCTCGGTCACGGACAGAACGGTCCCCTGCTCCCCGACCGCGACGACCATGCCGACGACCTCGTCGCCCTTCTCCAGGAGCGTACCGCGCACGCCGCGCGCCGTGCGGCCCATCTCTCGCACGTCGCTCTCGCGGAAGCGAATCGCCTTGCCGAGCCTCTTCGCGAGAACGATGTCGTGGTTGCCGTCGGTCACGGCGGCGTCGATGAGTTCGTCGCCCTTGTCGATGTTGATGGCACGGATGCCCCCGCGTCTCGGGTGCGAGTAGGCCGACAGCCTGGTCTTCTTGACCACGCCCTTTCTCGTCGCCATCACCACGTAGTGCTCGTCATCGAAGTCGCGCGCCGTGATGAACGTCGCCACCGTGTCACCCTTGTTCACCTGCAGCAGGTTGACGATCGCCTTGCCCTTGGCGGCCCGGCCGGCCTGCGGAATCTCGTGCACCCTCAGCCAGTGGCAATGGCCCATCGGCGTGAAGAAGAGGATATAGTCGTGAGTTGAGGCGATCAGCATGTGCTCGACGAAATCGTCTTCCTTGGTGCTCATGCCGGTGATGCCCTTGCCTCCGCGTCGCTGCCTGCGGTAGGTCCCGACGGGAAGGCGCTTGATGTAGCCGGTGTGCGAGATCGAGATCGCCATGTCCTCTTCGGCGATCAGGTCCTCTATTGCGAAGTCGGTCGTCGCCTCGATGATCTCGGTACGTCTCTCGTTGCCGTAGGCCTCGGCCGCGCCCGTGACGTCCTCCTTTATCATGGCGAGCACCTTCGCCCGACTCTCGAGAATGCCCTTGAGTGTGGCGATGAGCTTGATGATCTCTTTGTACTCGTCCTCGATCTTCTTCCGCTGCAGCCCCGTCAGGCGCTGAAGTCTCATGTCGAGGATGGCCTGGGCCTGTATCTCCGAGAACTTGAACTTCTTCATCAGCTGCCCGCGGGCGTGCTCGACGTCCTTCGATTTCTTGATGGTTTGAACGATCTCGTCGATGTGGTCGAGGGCCTTCTTGAGTCCCTCGAGGATGTGCGCCCGCGCCTCCGCCTTGGCCAGTTCGAACTTCGTCCGCCTGACGATGACTTCCTCGCGATGGGCGATGTAGTGACTCAACATTTCCTTCAGCGTCATCACCTTCGGGACACCGTCGGTGAGCGCCAAGAGAATCGCTCCAAACGTGGTCTGCATCTGCGTGCTCTTGTAGAGCTGATTGAGGATCACGTTCCCTTGCGCGTCGCGCTTCATGTCGATGACGACCCTGATGCCGTCGCGGTCGGACTCGTCGCGGATGTCGCGAATCCCGGTGATCCTGCCCTGGCGAACCAGATTCGCGATCGCCTCGATGAGGCTGGACTTGTTCACCATGAACGGGATCTCGGTGATAATGATGCTCTCCGAGCTGTTCTGGTGGACCTCGATGTTGGCGCGCGCGCGCACGATGATTCGCCCGCGGCCCGTGAGGTAAGCGTCGCGGACGCCGCTTCTCCCGAAGATGATGCCGCCCGTCGGGAAATCGGGCCCGTGTATCATGTCCAGGAGCTTCTCGTCAGGGATTTTCGGGTCCTCGATGATCGCGACGATGCCCTCGGTGAGCTCCTCGAGGTTGTGCGGCGGAATGTTGGTCGCCATGCCGACGGCGATGCCGGACGCGCCGTTCATGAGGAGGTTGGGGAGCTTGGCGGGCAGCACCAGCGGTTCCTCACGCGTGCCGTCGTAGTTCGGTACGAAGTCGACCGTGTCCTTCTTGAGGTCCTCGAGCAGGTCCTCCGCGATGCGCGTCATCCGCGCTTCTGTGTATCGCTCGGCCGCCGCGCTGTCGCCGTCCACCGAGCCGAAGTTGCCCTGCCCGTCCACCAGTGGATGCCTCAGTGAGAAGTCCTGCGCCATGCGAACCATCGCGTCGTAGATGGCGACCGTTCCGTGCGGGTGGTAGTTGCCGTTGACGTCGCCGGAAATTTTCGCCGACTTTCTGTAGGGCTTGTTGTGCGCGAGGCTCAGATCGTCCATCGCGACGAGAATGCGCCGCTGCACCGGCTTCAGGCCGTCCCTGACGTCCGGCAGAGCCCTCGACACGATCACGCTCATCGCGTAATCGATGTAGGACTTCTTCATCTCGTCTTCAATGACAATGGGAAGGATTTTCTCGGTCGTTGGCATCGCGTCCTCGTGAAGTCTAGATGTCCAGGTTGCGCACCTGCTTGGCGTGCGTCTCTATGAACTTCCTCCGGGGCTCGACTGCGTCTCCCATCAGAATGTTGAAGACGTGGTCGGCCTCGGCGCCGCTCTCTATCGTGACCTCGAGCATCACGCGGCGCTCGGGGTCCATCGTCGTGGCCCAAAGCTGGTCCGGGTTCATCTCACCAAGTCCCTTGAACCGCTGGATGTGCGCCCCGTCCGCCCCGAGTCTTTTCAGAACCTTGCTCTTCTCCTTCTCGTCGTACGCGTAGAACTCGTCCTTGCCCTTCTTGATCTTGTAGAGCGGCGGCTGGGCTATGAAGAGGTGGCCGTTCTCGATGAGCGCGGGCATGTACCTGTAGAAGAACGTCAGAAGGAGCGTCCGGATGTGGGCGCCGTCCACGTCCGCGTCGGTCATGATGATGGTCTTGCCGTAGCGGAGCTTGTCGAGCGAGAACCCGCTGTCGCCCTCGCCGTTCTCGTCGTCGCCGCCCGCCCCCTTCACTCCGGCACCCAGCGCGGTGATGATGGTGCCTATCTGCTCGTTGTGGAAGACCTTGTCGACTCTGGCCTTGAACACGTTCAGAATCTTGCCGCGGAGCGGCAGTATCGCCTGGTAGCGCCTGTCGCGCCCCATCTTCGCGGAGCCCCCGGCCGAGTCGCCCTCGACCAGATAGAGCTCGCAGAGCTCCGGGTCCGTGATGGAGCAGTCCGCGAGCTTTCCGGGCAAGGAACTCCCTTCCAGCACGGATTTCCGCCTCGCGAGGTCCCGGGCCTTTCTCGCGGCCATCCGTGCCTGAGACGACGCCACGGCCTTCGAGACAATCTTCTTCGCGACCGAGGGCGTCTCCTCGAAGAACTCCTGGAGCCCCTCCCCCGCAATTGATGCGACCAATCCCTTGATCTCGCTGTTGCCCAGCTTGGTCTTTGTCTGCCCCTCGAACTGCGGCTCCTTCACCTTGACGCTGACGATCGCCGCAAGTCCTTCGAGGCAGTCGTCGCCGGACACAGGCTTCCCGTTCTTCCCGAACAGGTTGTTCTTCTCACCGTACGAGTTGATGGTCCGCGTCAGTGCCTGCTTGAAACCGGTCAGATGGGTGCCGCCCTCGATCGTGTTGATGTTGTTCGCGTAGGAGTGAATGCTCGGGCGGTACGAGTCGTTGTACTGAAGCGCGATCTCGACCGCCGTGTCGTCTCTCGAGCGCTCGAAGTGCACGACCTTCTTGTGGAGAGCAGTGCTGTTCTCGTTCATAAACTTCACGAACTCACGAAGCCCGCCCTTGTAGCGGAACTCGGTCTCTTCGCCTGTCCGGTCGTCCGACACAAGAATAGCGAGCCCCGCGTTCAAGAACGCGAGTTCGCGGCACCGCGCTGCTACTATCTCGAAATCGAACTCGGTCTCTTCGAAGACCTCCGGGTCCGGCAGGAACGTGGTTCTGTTCCCGCTCTTCTTTCTCTTCCCCGTCGGCTTGACCTTGGCCTCCGGGACACCCCGGTTGTAGCTCTGCATGTACAGCGTCCCCTCGCGCGCGACCTCGACTCTGCACCACTCCGAGAGCGCATTGACGACCGAGACACCGACGCCGTGGAGTCCGCCCGAGACTTTGTAACTGGACTTGTCGAACTTGCCGCCGGCGTGCAGTACGGTCATCACGACTTCGAGAGCGGACTTCTTCTGTGTGGGGTGCCTGTCAACGGGGATGCCGCGGCCGTTGTCCTCGACCGTCACGCTGCCGTCTTTGTGGAGCACAACTGTAATCTTGTCGCAGAAGCCGGCCATCGCCTCGTCGATCGAGTTGTCCACGACTTCGTACACCAGATGGTGGAGGCCGCGCCTGCCCGTGTCGCCGATGTACATGGCCGGGCGTTTCCGGACGGCCTCGAGGCCCTTCAAGACCTGAATGTGCTTCGCCTCGTAAGACTTTCCGTCCTTGGTGTCGATGGGAAACCCGTCCACGACGGCATGGTCGATCGACTTGGCCGCCGTGGTCTTCGGCGCTTCCTTCTTCGCTGCCTTCGACGGTTTCGACGTCGTCCTGGATGTCGGCTTCTTCGGCTTCGAGGTCCTGCCCACGGGCTTCTTCGGGCTCGACGCCCTCTTCTTCACCGACCCCGCGCCCGCTTTGCCCTTAGCTGCCGCGCCCCCTGGCCTCTTCGCAACCTTCTTCGCCCCGGCCTTCTTCGTGGACGCGCTGCTGCTCTTCGGCTTCTTCCCGGCGGTCGCCTTCTTCGGCTTCGCGATCCTGCCCACGGGCTTCTTCGGCGCCGCCTTCTTCGGGCTCGACGCCTTCTTCCTGGACTTGGCCTTCTCGGTATCCTTCTTCTTAGCCTTCGCCATCACCTTCTTCTTTGCTGTTGCGACCGGAGGCGCCATATGGTCTCGCTCCCCCAAGCACGAAGTGGATGTTGTCTATCGCTTTCCGACCGATCCGGTCGTTGATCTGTCGCAGTATCTCGCGCTTCATCAATGTCAGTTCCTGGGACCACACGGGGCTGTCCACCTCGACGAACAGCCTTCCGCTATCAACCCTGAGCGCTCGCGCGTGCTCGGCTACCCTTGCGCCGACGATGTCGCCCCAGTCAACGACCGCGCGCTGCTCCGAGAGCTTCTTCGAGAGCCCCAGGTCACGGATGACATCCGCGAGTATCTTCCCTATCGGCTCCGCCCATTTCACTGACGCTTGACCCCACCAGCTTCTACGACGAAGCTTCTGCTCCTGTGACCCGCCGCGACCGCGGGTGCGTCCCTGGTCGAGGTCATCAGGGCCTGGCCCAGATCACCCACCAACTCCAACAGAGACGCCGCGCGTTCGTCGTCGAGTTCTGACATGATGTCGTCGAGAAGCACAACCACGCCGCGACCATCCGAATCGAGTACCGCCGCCTCACCCAGCTTCAACGCGATGGCGGCCGTGCGGTGCTGCCCCTGTGACCCGAACGTCCTGAGCAGCCGCTCTCCCAGTCTGACCTCCAGGTCGTCGCGGTGCGGTCCGACAAGAGTGAAGCCGCGGCGACGCTCGTCCGCCGCGACGCGCTTCAGCGAGTCCGCGAAACACGACCTGACCTTGTCTTCGGTCGGCGGCTCGTCCCCGCTCGCGGCGTCGCCAGCCGCCGTGCTTCTGTATCTCAGGCTCAGCGCGTCCGAGCCGGAAATGCTCCTGTGAAAGCCCGCGACGGCCTCGGCGAACCGGGGCAGAAGCCGCATCCTGCCGGCCGTGACCTTGCTCCCGTAGTGGAGCAGCCGGTCCGACCACACCCCCACCAGCGCTTCGGACTCGTCGTCCGGCGTCCAGGAGAGCAGCGCCTCGTTTCGCTGTCTCAGGGTCCTCCGGTAATTCGACAGCGCGTCGAGATACGCCGGGTCCAGCTGGCAGAGCGTCATGTCAAGGAGCTTGCGTCGCTCCGACGGACCACCCTTGGTCAACCACGTGTCCTCGGGACAGAACCACGCGACCCTGAGGACCCCTACGAGATCCGACAGCAACGCCTGCTTCTCGCCGTCGAGCGTTACTTCCTTCTTCCCGCCCCTCGTGAACCTGAGCGTGCTCGACCTGACGGAGCCGTCCGCTACGATGTCGCCACCGACCCCGAACGACGAACTTCCCCACCGCACCACCTCCGCGTCGGTCGCTCCCCGGAGCGACCGCGCCACGGCCAGATACGAAACCGCCTCAAGGATGCTCGTCTTGCCGGAGCCGTTGGACCCCGTGAAGAAGTTGAGCCCCTCCTCGAGTTCAAGTTCCAGCCGTTCGTAGTTACGGAAGTCAGTGAGCCTGAGCGCTCTGATCCACACCTGCGCAGTCCTCGCGCTACGACGTGAGGCGGAGCGGCATGAGGAGACACACGTACTCCTCCCCCTCCGTCTCCTCGACAGCGCTGACGACCGCTGCGCCCACCGCGGTGCCAAGCATGAAGCGTATGTCGTCGGAGTCCATGTGCTTGAGAACGTCCAGGAGGTAATTCGCGTTGTAGCCGACTTCCATCGACTCGGCATTGAACGTTCCCGGCATCTCCTCTCTCGCTTCGCCGACATCCGGAGTCGACACAACGAGCTCAACCTTCTTCTTCGTCAGCGTCATGCGCACCTGGTGCGTCAGCGTATCAGCCAGTACCGCGACACGCCGCACCGCGCTCATCAGGCTCTCGCGCTGGAGCACGAGTTCTTTGTCGTTGTCCTTAGGAATCACCTGTCGGTAGTTCGGGAACGGCCCTTCGAGCAGCCTCGAGTTGATGGTGGTCGACCCGATGAAGAACGCCACGTGATTCTCGTGGACGGAAACGCTGACCGTATCGCCACCTTCCGCCGAGATGATCCGGACCGCGTGCCCCAGCGCCTTCGGCGGAACTATCATGTTCTTCCCGGCGAGCGCCTTGAAATCCCCGCTCGTCTTGAAGCTCGCCAGCCTGTGTCCATCCGTCGCCGTCATGCCCATGCTATCGGCGGCAAACTCCCAGATCGCGCCGTTGAGTGACGGCCGTGTCTCGTCCTTCGAGGTGCAGAAGCTCACCTTGTCGACCATGCGGGCGAGCGTCGCCGCATCGACAGAGAACGCGCTGGCGCGCTCACTCTTGGGAAGTGAAGGGAACTCCTCCGTCGGGATACCGACGATCCTGAACTTGCTCTTGCCGGCCTTGATCCCGATCTCCTCGCCCTCTGCCGACAGCGCCACGTCCGTGTCGCCAAGCTCCCGCACGATCTCCGCGAACCGCTTGGCCGGCAGCGTTACACTCCCCCCCTCTTCCACCGTTGCGTCCGCGCCCGTGGTGACGGTCATGTCCAGGTCGGTCGCAGTGAGAAATATCTTCTTCTCCTTCTTGTTCACTTCCAGCAGGAAGTTCGCGAGGACCGGGAGCGTCGTCTTCGGAGAGACCACCGCCAACACTCTCTGGATCGCCTTGTCCAGATTCTGTCGCGGGATGGAGAACTTCATGAGCAACCTCCAGGGGGTGTGCCATCACGCACGGATGCGGAAGCGGGACGTACATCGCCGCCGACGACAGGGCTCGCCTTCGGCCGTCATTATATGGTCGCGCCCAACACCCTGCAAGGCAAAATGCCGGGTCCAGAGAGGCTTCTGAACGCGTTTGCCGGTGGCGGTAGGAAGAGACCCGGCCGCGGCGTACAACGACCTCTTCTCGGTGATGTTCCAAGGCGACGCGACGCGGATCGTCGTGCTCTGTTCCTCCATGAACTTGTTCACATGCTAAGGTACTTCTACTCCTCTAATAGAGAATACTAGTAGTAGTAGTAGGGGCTGTGGAGATGTTGACAACACGGCGCAGCGTTGCCGCGACAGGGTCCGCGGGGGCGCCGCGGGCCACGCCTCGCGGGCGCTCTGGTGCGGCGCTGAATTTGAGAACGGCTCCCGCCCACCGTGGAGAAGGTGCTGGACAAGACGGGCGGCTGTCCCCCCGTATCCACATCCTGCCCCGACTATCCAATGCTGTCCACGTTGGCCCCCATCGAATCCACGAACTGTCCAAGGCGGCGGCCGAAAGAGACGCCGCCTTCTCTCGGTTGTCGCGGAGGCGCGAACGGCCCCGCTCAATACGGGGCCGCATGTCCGCGCTTCGGGGGTGCGTGGTGTCCGGGGCGTCTACGCTGTCCTGAGCATGCGCTTCAGGTTCTCGACGTCGCGCTGCGTCTGGCCGGGGTGTGCAACCTCCTCGCGTATCTTGCGCTGCGCGTGCAGTACCGTGGTGTGGTCCCTGCCGCCGAAGTGCTCCCCCACCTGCGCAAGTGACAGGTGTGTGAGCTCGCGGGCGAGATACATGGCCACCTGGCGCGCGTGAGCGATCTGACTGGCGCGACCTCGAGCCTTCATCTTCTCGACGGGGACGCCGAATGTCTCGGCCACGGCCTGCTGAATGCGGGCCACGGAGATCGGGCCCCTGGGAGCCCCCAGGAACTCGCTCAGGACCTCCTTAGCCAAATCGACCGTGATTTCACTGCCGGTGAGACTTGAGAAGGCTAAGAGCCGGACGAGCGACCCCTCCAGCTCGCGGATATTGGACGTAACACTATTTGCAATCAAATGGATTACGTCATTGGGAATCGAAATCCCGTCCAGCTCCGCCTTCTCGTGGAGTATTGCGATCCTGGTTTCCAGGTCCGGTGGCTGTATGTCGGTGACGAGCCCGGACTCGAATCTCGAGACCAGCCGTTCCTCCAAGGTAGCTATCTGCTTCGGAGGGCGGTCGCTCGTCATTACTATCTGTTTGTGGGCCAGGTAGAGCGCGTTGAAAGTGTGGAAGAACTCCTCCTGGGTGCTCTCCTTCCCGGCCAGGAACTGCACGTCATCTATAAGGAGGACGTCCTTGCTGCGGTACTTGTCCCGGAACTTGAGCGTGCTGCCGCGCTGGATGGCGGTGATGAGCTCGTTCATGAACGTCTCGGAGGAAACGTAGTAGACGGACAGGTCCGGCCGCTTCTCCTTGACATACTGTCCAATGGCCTGCATCAAGTGCGTCTTCCCGAGCCCGACCCCGCCATATATAAACAACGGATTATACGAATCGGCGGGTGCCTCCGCCACTGCCATAGTTGCAGCCTGAGCAAAGCGATTGCTACTCCCGACGACAAACGTTGAAAACGTATAC
>DAOWER010000285.1 GCA_030638405.1 Candidatus Eiseniibacteriota bacterium
CGGTCGGGATCTCGTAGAACTGGATGACGAGATGCGAGTCCTCGGCTCGGGCCACGCGGACCTTCTCGGGCACGTAGCTTCGACTCTGGAGAACCAGTTCGTATCGGTCGGCGGCCAGGCCGGCCGACGCCGATACCAGAAGCGCCGCGGCAGCGATGGCGAGTGCGGTGATTGACAGGACGGACCTTCTCATGACGGAACCTCCGTGACGATCTCCGTGGCGCCGGTTGAACGGCGCACATTGCCGGCTGGTATGTGAAACGCTCGCAGAAGCAAATGGGGGCGCGGCCGCGGCGGCTCCTGTGCCGTCGCGTTCGCCACCCCCACTGGTACTACATTATAGCACATTTTCTTGAGGTCGTCAATGAGGTCGGCGCAAACCAGAAGCCCCCGGGATCTCTCCCGGGGGCCCTTGTTACCACCGTTGTGGCCACTCGGCACAGACCGAGCGACCAGGACCGTACCGTGCGTCCTGCCGCGCTTCCTACCTGAGCAGCGCCGCCTTCTTCCAGAACGACTCGGTCCCCGCGCGGTAGCGGACGAAGTAGACGCCGGAGGCCAGAGACTGTCCCGCGTCGTTCCTGCCATCCCACGTCATGCTATGAGGGCCGGCCTCGCGCTCAGCGTCCACGAGCACGCGCACGAGCCTTCCGTCGACGTCGTAGACCGCGATGCTCACGCGCCCCTTCTCGGCCAACGAGTAGTGGATCGTGGTCACAGGATTGAAGGGGTTCGGGAAGTTCTGGCTGAGGCTGTAGACGTGCTGGATCCCATCATCCACACCCGTGGTCACGTCCACACCCGCCGTGCCCTCTACGATCAGAACCGGCGGGGCCTTACCCTGCGCCACCCAGGCGTCGTAGAGATCCTGACCCGCGGAGTTCGTCGTGTTGGCATCGCGCAGGAATTCGATGTACTCCCTGGTCGTCGTCTGATAGTAGAGCTCCACGTGCACCGAGTCCGCGGTGTCGGGCAGGTGATACTCGGTGTCGTCCCAGTACTGCCCGTCCGCGTAGGCGTACGCGACAATCGGCGACTGAACATCGATGAGGTCCGCGTTCGTCGAGCCGCGCGGCGGGATCCTGTTGTCGAAGAAGACCGTGTCGGAAAGCACGAAGTGGAACGAGTGCCCCGCGGGCTGCCCGAGCGCTGCCGCCAGCCCGGGACTGATGCCCGGGAGGATCTCGAAGATCTTCAGGTCCTCGTCGTGCGTCAGCTCGGCCGTGTCGAAGTCGTAGTCCCCGGACTCGTAGACCTCCTGGCCAAGCGCGTCGTAGGCCTCCACGTGCAGCCAGACCCTCCGTCCCTCCGGGTAGCCGGAGGGCAGCTTGTGACCTGTCTCATTGATGACACGGACGGCAACGCCGAAGTCCTCAGGCGTGAGCTCGAGCGTCGCGGCCCTCTGGATCATCGAGGTGGCGCGCGCCTTTGCCGCGGCGAGCTGACCGGCGTCGACCTCGTCCGGGTAGAAGGACTCGACTATGTCCGGAACGAACGTGTTGCCGCCCGTGAAGTCGTGGAGTCCCATGTCGCTTCTGGTAGGAGCCCCAGGCTCGTTGCACGCGGACGCCGTCACGTCATGCATGTGGCAGTCCTGGCAGTTGGAGACGATCCCGTCGGGCTTGTTCCCGGCGAACTGAGGCGCGTAGACGCCCGCCGACGCGTACTCGCTCTGCGACCACTCGCTGAAGGTCCGCTCCACGGGCATCATGTTGCGGATGTCCATGTCCGGATGTTCCTCATCGAACGCCGTCGGCGCGTAGTCGTAATCGCCCGTGCGCATGAAGACGGGACTGGATACGTCATGACAGATCCCGCACATCGCAGCAGACGTGTGAAACGGAGAGTAGACCGTGCCATGGCTGGCCACGGCGTCGTCGTACGGACCGCGCATCAGCGGCGTGGGGTCGTTGATGAACTGGCCGTTCCCGTACTGAAGCGGCAGAGGGTCGATCTCGGCGAGAACGTCGTAGTCCTCTATCGGACTGACACCGGGAAGGTAGTTGTGATCGACGGCGCGGTGGCAGAAGTCGCACTGAACGCCGTGCCTGTCCTTCGCGTTCTGCATAGCACCGCTGGTGTCGACGGAGCGTCCCTCCTGCCACGCGCTCTGCGAGTGGCAGCGGATGCAGAGGTCGCCCGAGCCGGGAGCGTCCTGTTCGGCCACGGCCAAGCACGCGTAGTAGAACGGGTCGCGCGCCGCCTGCGCCATCATGCTGCCCCGCCAGACGTACCAGGGCTCGTTCTCCGAGTCGAAGTTCCCGTGACACGTCGCACAGCTCTCGTCCGGATCGGCCAGGATCGCGCCCTCGTGGGGCTGCGTTCCCGGCATCTCGACGTCGCGGAGCGTCGTCGGAACGATTCCCGGGGGGCGTCCGACCAGCGTGAAATCGCCGTCGCTGTCATCGAAACCAACGTTCCCCGCGTTGTCGTACGCCTCGACGCGGATCCTGCTGGCGGCGCCCGGGTAGTTGGGCACGAACCAGGAAAATCCGGTTCCCGGCGGCTCGTTTGTCGCAACCGGCATCCACGACAGCCCGCTGTCGTCCGACAGGTAGAGGTTGATGCGAGAGATTCCGCTCTCGTCGGTGGCGGTGAAGGAAACGGGGTAGTAGCTGTTAGCGTTGATGCTCTCCCCGCCGT
Organism: Candidatus Eiseniibacteriota bacterium; assembly: GCA_030638405.1. Classification (GTDB taxonomy): domain Bacteria; phylum Joyebacterota; class Joyebacteria; order Joyebacterales; family Joyebacteraceae; genus JALGZG01. Next base: position 2,644 of record DAOWER010000285.1, read on the forward strand.
TCGGGGAGTTGACCGTGACGTCCGGAGGCGTGATGTCAGAGCTGCCTGACGGCGTGAGGTAGGGCTCGAGCTCCGCGTGGATCACGTTCAGCGTGTTGGTGTAGTTGGTGATGGAGAGACCGGGGAAGGTCGGCGTGTTCGAGAAGAGCACGATCTCACTCGCCTCCACCGAATTGATGTAGCCGTCGCCGTCCGCGTCATCACCGTCGACCGCGAGTATCGCCTCCAGGTTCGAGAGGCCGTTGTTGAGGCCGACCTCAACGCTCAAGCCGTACGGATTGCGCGGTCCCCCACCATCGAAGTCGATGTGGCATACGCCGCAGTGGTTGGCGTTGCTGGGCAGGTCCTCGAGCTGAGTACCTGAGGCTTCAGGATACACGTCGAAAAAGACACCCCTGATGTTGTTTCTCGCGAGCGTCGTCGGCGCGGCCAGCGCCAGACACATGACCGCGAGGACGACCACAACACATAGCTGTTTCACTTGCATGAGACCTCCTGCGTTCACGCTTCCAACACATGCAGGGCCCCCGAGGGGCCCACACGTCAATTGAGACATGGTGGGAAGAGACCGACGCCCATCGGCCTCGACATTGCATATTCTACCACACGTGGCATTGAAATCCCAGCTGGAACCGGGCGCGGATCCTGGACACCGGTGGAGAAAGACGCCGTCATGGCGGCGCTAGACGCCACGTACGCTCGGAGGGGGCGACCTCAGTCGCCCCCTTGAAATCCGGCCATTGAGTCTCAGGAAGCCGCGGAACCGCGCGGCCAGGACGCTCCGCCGGCCGCTAGTCGGCAGCCGTGTGCGTCGCCCGCATCGTTCTCGCAAGCTCCTGCACCTCTCCCAGATCCTTCGTCATCTGAGCCCAGCCGTACCAGTAAGCGTAGTCCGGGCTGGTATGGAAGTGGGCCTGGAACGTGCGCATGCGGTGCTTGAGGTACATCTCCAGCAGCACCTGCTCGATGTATGACAGGTCATCCATGTCGTTCCCACCCGTCTGGTTGAAGAACAGGAAGTTCGGGTAGGCGTACGGATAGCCGTCGTGCTGCGTGATGATGCCGTCCTTGTAGAGGTCGCCGACGATCTCGATGGCCTCGGCCATCAGGCGGTCGGCGTCCTTCAGAATGGCGTCGCCCGCTTCGAGCTGCTCGCGCGCGTAGGACGGCGCGTGGCACTCGCTGCAGGTCTTGAGCATCTTGTCGCGCTCGGTCTGCCAGGCCTCTTCCGTGAGACGCGCCATGTCGACCGCCTGGATCACACCAACGAGGTCGGTCGCCTCACCGGTCTCCGGGTGGAGAACACCCAGGGCCTTCAGGATGGTCGCCCTGTCGGCGGTCCACTGCTCGTCCTCGGGCATCGGCAGCCTGACACCGAGGACGCCCCAGGCCGTCCTGACCTCGTGGTCGCCGCCGCCCATGTGGCAGTACTGGCACGTCGGCGCCGCGGCGGTCTCGGGCAGGTCGCCCGCCTGCTTGGCGTACCAGCGCGCACCGTGCTTCGAGCTCGTCCACATCTCCCACTGCGGATGGTCGAAGCCCATGTGACACTGCTGACACGCGTGCGGGTTCAGCGCTTCCTTCTTGGAGAAAGCGTGCCTGGTGTGGCACTCGTCGCAGGAGTTCGTCTGGTAGTGGTAGCCCTTCGCGAGCTGGTCTGCCTTCTGCTCCGCGGTCTTGATGCCCATGTTGTGGCATCCTCCGCAACCGCGGCCGCCCTCGATCAGGATATCGGGCTCCAGGTGCGTGACCGGCAGGGCGTTCAGCGCGGTCCAGCCGAAGTTGTGCTTGCCGGCAGTGAACTGCCCGAACTGCTCCTCGTGGCAGCCGGCGCAGACCTGCTCGTCCGGCAGGCTCGCGAGATTCGCATCGTCCGCACTCGAGTGCGCTTCGCCGTGACAGACGGAGCAGGTGGTGCCCATCTTCGAGTGCCTGCTGCTCTCCCAGTCCTGCACCTGTCCCGGACTGACGCCACGGTGGCAGGTGATGCAGCTCTCCTCCGCGGCGGCCAGCAGAACCGGCACCGCGCAGATAGCGAACGCCAGAGCCAGAATCGTCAACGGTCGTCTCATCGCTCCCCCTCCCCCAAGGGTACGTTCCGATCATTGCCAGCGCGGATGCTAGCACGTCGATCAGTATCGAGCAAGTGACATCTTAGCAAGTACGCGCCGGCTCAGAAGTAGTGCGTCGCCTTTATCTTCTTGAGCAGTATCTCGTCGCGCTCCTCCCTGTGAACGAGGCTCTCGAAGAGCTCCTTGACCTCCGGCTCGAGGTCCTGCTGAGCAACTTGCCCGTAGAGCGAGATCAGGCATTCATCAAACTCGATGGCAACGTCCAGCACCTCCGTTGCCGTGGCATCCGGCGGAAGGACCCGGGCGTCGAAGTGGTCGCACTCGGATGACACGGGCTCGTACCGAAGCGGGAGGGCGGAAATCCTGCAGTACTCCTCCGCAGGAAATCGTTCGAGAGCCTCGGCGAGCCGCCGCCTGTGCCTGGCCATGTAGTCGGTGAGCAGCCTGACACCCTCCCGGGTGGACTGCTCCGCCAGGTCGAGGTAGTACGTCATCAGCTGGTGCTCGAAGTCGCTGGCCCGTCTTAGCACACAGGCAACGTTCGTGACAGCCATGACATCTCTCCTTCAGAACTTGCGCTCTGCCCTAGAACTCGTCGTAGAAGATGTCGTCGGGCTTGAACCCCTTGTCGTCCAGGATCTTCATCACTGCCTCTATCATGGGCGGAGGGCCGCAGAGAAACGCCTGCCGCTTCGCATCGCTCTTCTCCAGGTGGCGGTCGGCCGAGAGGTGTATGAAGCCGGTCTCGCCGTCCCAGGTCTCCCCCTCCGGAAGCGGGTCCGAGAGTGCAAAGACCACCTCGAAGTTCGGGTGCTTCTCGGAGAGCTCCTGGAACTCCTCCAGGTAGAACACGTCCTCGGTAGTCCGGCACCCGAAGAAGAGCCGGCACTTGCGGTTGGGCCAGCGCTCGCAGATGCTCAGAGCGATGTTCCTGAGCGGAGCCATGCCCGACCCACCCCCGATGAGGATGATCTCCACATCGGGGTCCTCGTTCAGACGGAACTCCCCGTATGGACCGGTGAACACCACGGGGTCCCCCACCTGGAGGTTGTGGCAGTAGGTGGAACCTATTCCGCCGGGCACGAGTCTGACGACCAACTCGACGGCGTCGGTCTCGTAGGCGGGAGAGCTGATGGAGTACGCGCGGTAGACCGGACCCTCTGGAGAAGGAGCCTGAAGCTGGACGTACTGGCCGGGCCTCTGCGAGATCTCCGAAGGCTCACTGAGCGTGAAGTGGGTCTCCACCATGTCGTAGGTCAGGAGCCTGGTCCTCTCGACGGTCGCCGTGAACATCTTGACGTTGAGGAGTTCCTCCGGAATCCTGATCCGGATGTCCTCGCGGACCTTGACCTGGCACGCGAGTCTGACCCCGACGCGCACCTGAGCCCGCGTGAGGAACGGCGTCTCGGTCGGCAGGACCGGCCCCCCGCCCTCGAGGACCGTGGCCTTGCAGTGCCCGCACGAGCCTCGTCCACCGCACGCGGACGGGATGAAGACCTTCGACTCGTTCAGCGCGGAGAGGAGCGACTGGCCGCCCTCCACCTCGAGCTCGCGATCGCCGTCGTTGATGTCGATCTTGCAGATGCCGTAGTTGACGAGCACACGTTCA
>DAOWER010000200.1 GCA_030638405.1 Candidatus Eiseniibacteriota bacterium
CACGATCCTTCTCTGGAAGAGCGCGACCAGCGCGAGAACCGGCAGCACGCTCACGACCGTGGCGGCCGCGATCGTCGCCCACGGCAGCTCGTGCAGTCCCGCGAAGAGCGCCAGCGCGACCGGGACCGTTCGCGACTCCGGAGTGGACGTGAGTATCAGCGCGAAGAGGAACTCGTTCCACGCGAATATGAAGATCAGCACCGCCGACGTGAAGACGCCGGGCGCGGCGAGCGGCAGGACGATCTGGAAGAACGCCCTCGCCGGCGTGCACCCGTCGACCATGGCCGCGTCCTCCAGGCTCGTGGGGAGCGTCGAGAAGAAGTGAGTGAGTATCCACACGGCCAGCGGCAGCGACAGCAGTGTGTAGGGGAGGACGAGAGCCGGGTAGCTGTTGACGAGCCCGAGCCTCGCCATGCCGATGTAGAGCGGCCCTATCATGCCGATGGCCGGGAAGATGGCTATGCCCAGGAAGAGCGCCATTATCAGGTTCCTGCGCCTCACCTTCAGGCGGGCCAGCGCGTAGGCCGCCGGAGCGCCGAGCGCGAGGGTAAGGAGCGTCGTGAGGGAAGCCACCATGAGACTGTTCGCTATGTTCCGCGGGAACTGGTTGACCTCGAAGACCGCCCCGAAGTTCTCGGACACGGCCGGGTTGGGGAAGTAGTCGAGCGGCTTCTTGTACAGCGCTTCGGGCGAAGACAGCGCGACGTTCAGGATCCAGTAGAGGGGGAACAGGCACGCGACCACGAGCAGCCCCCTCGCGGCCCACAGCCACAGCGTCTTCCCCCGGAATCGTCTCACTGCGCTTCCCCCGATATCCGCATGAACCGGATGAGCCCGAGGCTCAGCACGAACACGATGACGAAAAGCGCGACCGTCATCGTTGAGCCGTAGCCGAGATCCCCGTACCTGAAGAGGACCCTGTAGATGTAGACGGAAAGCGTCTCGGTGCGCGACGCGCCTCCCGTCAGCACCCAGATAAGGTCGAAGATCCGGAAGGCGTCCATCGTCCTGAACAGCACGGCCACGGCGATGAAGGGCTTGAGGAGCGGAAGCGTGATGGAGCGGAACACCGCCCAGCGCCCGGCCCCGTCCAGCGCAGCGGCCTCGTAGTACTGGTTGGGGATCGACTTGAGGCCCGCCAGCAGAATGATGGCGACGAAGGGGGTCGTCTTCCAGACGTCCGCGAGGATGACCGACGTCATCGCAAGCCTGGGCCCGAGCCAGACGATGGGTTCTCCCATCAGGCCGAGTCGCTCGAGGACGGAGTTGACCAGTCCGATCCGGTCGTTCAGAAGCAGCGACCACATGGTCGCGGCGACGACGGTCGGGAGCGCCCAGGGCACTATGAGCGACGAGTTCATCGCCGTCCGTCCCCTGAACACCTTGTTGAGGAGAAGCGCCGCCGCGAGACCGAGAACGAGTTCGAGCCCGACTGAGACCACCGTGAAGTACGCCGTCTGTCCGAGGTCCTGCCAGAAGACCCCGTCGGAGACAAGCCGCGCGAAGTTGGAGAGCCCCGCGAACCCGCGCTCGTCAGCGAACTTCAGATTGAACTTCGTGAAGCTCAGGGCGAACTGGCTGAGCACAGGGAACGCGCCCAGGACCACCACGAACGTGAGCGCGGGTGCGAGAAGCCAGAATGCGAGACGTGCCCTCTGCCTGGTGTTCATCGGGTTCCCCGTATCTCCCCCCGTGTCCTACCCGGCCATAATCTCCGCGAGTTCCCTCACCATGTCCGCGGCGGCCTCACCGGGCTCGATCTCGTACGTGAGGACCCGATGGACGTTCTCCTGGATGATGTCCGACATGCGCGGGTAGTGAGGAGACCTGGGTCTGTTGCGCGTGTTCTGGAAGACCTCGAAGAAGCTCGCGAAGTGAGGATTCGCCGCCAGGACGTCCGCGTCCTCGTAGGTGCTTCTCAGCGTCGGCAGGTAGCCGCCCTCGATCGCGCGCTTCTTCATCGCCCTCTCGCCCGTGATGAAGCGCAGGAAGTCCAGCGCCTCATCCGGGTGCTCGCTGTAGGTCGAGAGCGCGACGTTCCAGCCTCCTATCGTCGAGTAGCTCGTCCGCCCCTCCACGTGAGGCAGGGGCGCAATGCCGGCTAAGCCCCTTATCTTCGATCCCTCGCCCTCCGCCATGCTCCACACGTACGGCCAGTTCCGGAGGAAGAGCGACTGCCCCTCCGTGAAGAGCCTCCTCGAGTCCTCCTCCTTGTATGTCAGCACTCCGCCGGGGGAGATTCCGCTGTCGAGAAAGCTGAGCATCAGCCCGAGAGCCTCGACGATCCCTCGCTCCGCCTCCGCGGGGCTCTCGACAACCGTCGTTTCGTCGAGGGTGCCGCCCACGCTCCACAAGAATTCGAGGAAGTCACACACCAGCCCCTCGTATCGGGCGCCCTGCCAGACGAAGCCGTCCATCCCTCTGGGCTCGGCTATCTCCCTGCAGGCGCTGCGGAAGTCCGTCCACGTTTCGGGAACGGGGATCCCCGCTTCCTCCAGGAGGTCCTTGCGGTAGTAGAGCACGCCGGCGTCGGTGAACCACGGCACCGCGTAGAACGTGCCCTCGTAGGTCACGCTCTGGAGCGGCCCGCCGAGGAACTCGTCGGGTCGGATGTGGCCATCGGGCAGTGCCACGATCCATCCGGCGCGCGCGAACTCCGCCGTCCAGATTACGTCGAGACTGTAGAGGTCGATGTCCGACTCGCGCGCGGACAGGTAGGTCACGTACACGTCGTGCTGCGTGTCCGTGTTCGCGGGCATCGTCTGGAACTCGACCCGCACGCCGGGGTGGGCGGCGTTGTACTCGTCGACCAGCGCCTCCGTGGCGCCGGACGGGTCGTTGCCGGCGGCGAAGACTATCTGGATCTCCCCGCTCTCCTGTGACGAACACGCGACCAGCGACACGGCGACCAGGCAGCACAGCACGACTGCGGACATCGTTTTCATGGAAGGACTCCTCCCGGTGCGCGTGGGAAACAGGACCGTCGCGCGGCGGTTCTCGAGCCACCGCACGGTGTGAGGTTCACTCATGCTATGGGGAAGCGACACCGGTGTCAATCGAAGCGTGGGTGGCGGCTGTGAGCGGCGCTCGCTCTCGCCGGCCCGCGTCCCTGGCGCGCTGCGCCTCGCGCTGAGCGGGCCGCCGGCATGGCGTGAGACGTCGGACGCCGGACAGTTTGGGCAGGCGCCCGTGTCGTGTTATATTCGTACAGCTTGGCAGCGCGGTGACGGAACCACCGCACCGAGCCGCAGCACCCAATCGAGATGAGTCACGTCGGCGGCAGGGTTCCAGAGGCGTCCGCCGGCCTCACAACGCAGCCCGGGGAAGAGGGCCTTCGGGGCCCGCCGGACCGGCGCTGGAGGTGAGCGATGATCCTGAACACGTGGAGCCATTCCCGCCGGGGCCGCAGGCAGGACCACCTGAGCGCGCTGATGATGCTCGCTCTCTTCCTTGCAGCGTCCGCCCTCGCGCCGACGGCGTGGGCCCAGGACGATGACGACGACCCGACATCGGCCAACGAGTTGACTCCTCGATCCGGCATCAACACACCGCCCGGACGGTGGCTGCCCTTGAGGGAACAGCAGAGGCCGTCAACGCTCACCGAGGAGCAGCAGCGCGAGATCGACAAGCTCAGCACCATCGGCTACCTGGGAGGCCACCACGAGCCTCCGGTGACCACGGGGCTGACCATCTTCGACCCGGAGCGCGCGTGGGGCGGCTACAACATCTACACGTCCGGGCATTTCCCGGGCGCCATTCTGATGGACATGGAGGGGAACGTCCTCCACAGCTGGGAATGCGCATTCCTGGATGCGTTCCCTGGCAGGGCGGACATCCTGGAGCCCGACCGTTCCAATCGATGGCGCTACGTCCACCTCTTCGACAACGGTGACGTGCTCGGGATCTACGAGGGTCTCGGGCTCGTCAAGCTCGACAAGGACTCGAACATCATCTGGTCACACCAGGGCAACGAGCATCACGATCTCAAGGTCGCCGATGACGGCCGCATCTTCGTCCTGACCAGGGAAGCGCACATGGTGCGCTGGCTGAACCAGCGAGACCCCATCCTCGAGGATTTCCTCACGATACTCGACTCCGACGGGAACATGATCAGGCGGTTCTCGCTTCTCTCCGCGCTCAAGGAGTCGCGCTTCACGAACGTCATCAAGTCGTCGCGCATGGCGAGGAAGGGGGACATCTTCCACACGAACGCTGTGGAGATACTTGACGGGAGCATGGAGTCGAAGATACCGGCATTCAAGAAAGGCAACGTCCTCACATCGTTCCGGCGGCTGGACACGATCGCGGTCGTCGACGTGGAGTTGGAACAGGTTGTGTGGACTCAGTTCGGCCTGTGGCTAGCGCAGCACGACCCGACGCCGCTGCCGAACGGCAATCTCATGGTCTTTGACAACAGGGGACATTACGGAGACTCCAAGGTCGTGGAGTACGATCCGACTAACATGGACATCGCGTGGATGTACGTCGGAAGTAACGAGCACCCGTTCTTCACCGGTGCCGGTGGAGCAAACCAGCGTCTTCCCAACGGCAACACTCTCATCACGGAGTCCGACTACGGGCGCGCCTTTGAAGTGACGCCCGCCGGTGAAATCGTCTGGGAGTACTTCAACCCGGCCCGCGCGGGCCAGACCGGCGGGCTGATCGCGACGATATTCGAGATGACGAGGCTCTCCTACGATTCCCCGTTCGAGTGGCTGGAGGGTGAGTGATGGCGACGTTCCTGAGAGCGGCGCCGCGCGCCTTGGTGGGCCTTCTCGTTCTTGTCGTCGCTGTCGGTCCCGCGTCTGCTGCCGCGGTCGACGCGGACCAGACCTCCGACGCTCCGGCGGCCGCGATCGAAGCTCCGGAAGGGCGCTGGCGCGAGTCGGCGCCGGGCGCGAATCCGCCGCGGGAACAACTGACGGAGGAGCAGGAGCGCGAGATGGAGAGGCTCCGGTCGATCGGCTATCTGACGGGGTCGCAGCCGGCGCCGCCCGTGACGGGGCTCACCGTTCACGACGCTTCACGCGCCTACCGAGGGCTGAACCTCTACACGTCCGGTCACTTCCCGGGGGCCGTACTCATGGACATGGAGGGCAACGTCCTGCACTTGTGGGAGCGGAGCTTCCTTGACGTCTGGCCCGACCGCTACGCCGACTCCGAGTACGAGCACGCCCGGTACTGGAGATGCGTTCACCTGTTCGACAACGGTGACGTGCTCGCCGTATTCGAGGGTCTCGGGCTCGTCAAACTGGACAGGGACTCGCGCGTCATCTGGACACACGCGGGTGCGGAGCACCACGATCTCCAGGTGGCGGGCGACGGCCTCATCTACGTTCTGACGCGCGAGGTCGTGATCGACCCCCGCATCAACGCGGGCGAGCTCATACTGGAGGACCGTGTCACTGTTCTCGATCCGGACGGACGGGAACTCAGAAGCGTGTCAGTGCTCAGCGCCATGGGCAATTCGAGCTACCTGCATCTGATGCAGGGCATGACCGCCAAGGGGGACATCTTCCACACGAACGCCGTCGAGATACTCGATGGCAGGCTGGCGGACGAGCTGCCCGCCTTCCAGGTGGGCAGCGTGCTTCTGTCGCTTCGAACGCTGAGTCTCCTCGTGGTTCTGGATCTCGACACCGAGCTGGTCACGTGGGCGCGCAAGGGCTCATGGCGCAAGCAGCACGATCCATCGGTGCTTTCCAACGGCAACATCCTCATCTTCGACAACAACGGAAACAGTGAGAGATCACGCGTCATCGAGTTCAACCCGGTCACTGAGAGGATCGAGTGGACGTACCAGGGCGACCCCGCCGATGACTTCTACTCTCAGATGTGCGGCGCGGCGACGCGGCTGCCCAACGGCAACACGCTCGCGACGGAATCGGACCGCGGCAGAGCGATCGAGGTGACGCCGGACGGTGACATCGTCTGGGAATACCTGAACCCTAAGCGAGCGGGAGAGAAAGGGGAACTCGTCGCGACACTCTTCGAGATGACCCGTTTGCGCGCGGACTTCCCGCTGGATTGGCTCTACGATCACTAGGTGTCATACGGAAGGTCGGACGACATGTATCTGAGGGACAGGGCGGCGCCCACACATCCCGCGAAGACGTGGGTCCTCACAGGAAAGACCCTTCTGGTCGTGGCGCTGATCGCGTCGGGGATCGCGTTGTGCTCGAACGCCGTCAGGGGCAACGACGGTACGCAGTGGAGCAACGACCCGGCCGCCGGTTCAGAGGACCCCGGACCGTCCGGAAGGTGGCGGACCGCCCGGGGAGAGGCGAAGCAGAAGCTCTCGGTCGAGCAGGCCCGCGAGCTGGCGAGACTCGGGTCTCTCGGGTACCTCTCCGGTTCGACACCCGTGCCGGACGACACTGGCGTCGTTCTGTTCGACGCGGCGCGGGCCTGGTCGGGGCTGAACTTCTTCACGTCGGGGCACTTCGCCGGTGCCGTCCTCATGGACATGGACGGGCGCGTGCTGCACGAGTGGAGCTACGATTTCCTAGAGGTGTGGCCCGACGAGACCGAGTCGGCCGAGAGCGACGGCGCAGAGTACTGGCGGTGGGCCCACCTCTACGAGAACGGCGATCTGCTGGCGATCTTCGAGGGGCTCGGGCTCATCAAGCTGGACAAGGACTCCCGGCTTCTCTGGAAGCACTACGGCGGCGAGCACCACGACCTCGACGTGGTGGACGACGGCAGCATATACGTTCTCACGAGGAAGGCCCACATGGTTCCTCGTGTCAACGAACGGATGCCGATTCTCGAGGACTTCGTGACCGTGCTTGATGCGTACGGCCGCCCGGTCCGGGAGGTGTCCGTACTGGAGGCGTTCGAGAACTCCGTCTTCGCCAGTTCTCCCGCGGCTCGGGGTGTGCCGAAGAGGGGGGACATCTATCACACCAACGCCATCGAGGTGCTCGACGGTCGACTCGCAGATCGTCTCCCGGCCTTCCGGAGGGGCAACGTCCTCATCTCAATGAGGCAGCTCAGCACCATCGCGGTGCTGGACATGGACCTCGAGGAGATAGTCTGGGTATCGTCCGACATGTGGCTCGAGCAGCACGATCCCAAGGTGCTCGAGAACGGCAGCATCCTCGTCTTTGACAACAAGGGCGACGACGGAGAGTCGAAGGTCCTGGAATTCGATCCTGTCACGCGGGAGACTAAGTGGAGCTACAGCGGGGACGCCTCATCGATATTCTTCACGAGGATGTGCGGTGCTGCCCACCGTCTGCCGAACGGAAACACGATAATCACCGAATCGGACTACGGCAGGGCGTTCGAGGTCACGCCGGCGGGGGAAACGGTCTGGGAGTTCCTCAACACACACCGCGCGGGGAAGCACGGCAACCTCATCGCCACACTCTTCGACGTCGTCAGACTCGATCCCGACTTCCCTCTGGACTGGCTGGATTAGCAGCGGCGAAGGCGCTCGCTGGAGTTATTCGGACGGTTCCTCGCGCGGCTTGCCCGTCACAACGACCTTCTCGGCCCTCGGTCCCTTCCCATCGTCAGAGATCTCGAACTCGACCTCGTCGCCCTCGGCGACGGTCTTGAAGCCTTCCATCTGCAGCCCGGAGTAGTGCACGAAGATATCGTCACCACCCTCAACCTCGATGAACCCGAATCCCTTCGATGCGTTGAACCACTTGATCTTACCAGTAGGCAATATCCCGCTCCTGTCTTGAGAACTCAGCTGCCGCATCGGCGACACGCCGGCTCCGAGCCGCTTCTCTTCCCGGCCGTCGAACTCGCCCCGCAGCTCCCGGGTGGCATACGGCGCCAGTATAGAGCGCCCCGCGCGCACGGTCAAGCCGATGCCCTCCTGACGCGAGAAGAATGTCGCCGGTCGGAGCGTCCGTTGATTAGAGCAGGCGACCGCGCACTCCCGGCGCCCGGGGGCGCGGCCGGGTCACGGGCGCAGAGGGGAGGCCGGATATGACACGGCTCAAGCGCGTAACCATCGTGCTTCCCTTGGTTGTCCTTATGCTCGGCGCGGTCGTGCCCGTTCTTCTGGAGCGGGACGACTCCGTCCGCGCGTCCGGCGTGCAGGTTCCCGAGGCACGGGTCTCCGGCAGGACAGCGGGGGAGTGGGCGAAGCTCGCCGGCGAGGCACTCAAGCGGGGCAGGCTGAGAAAGGCCCTCTCGTGCATCAAGACGGCGGAGAGCATCAACCCGGGCACTCAATACGCCACCGAACTCAGGGAGATCAGGAAGGCCGGGCGGAGGGCTTCCGAGGTCGAGCGTCTGACCCTCAGGCTGGCCGAAGGCCCCGTCGACCACGTCGTTTTCGGCGAGGACGGAGCGGTGGTGGCGGCCCACAGGCAGGCCACCGTCCTGCCGGGCGAGAGCCTCTGGACGCTGGCGCGGGACCTCGTGGCCGCGGAGCGCGGCCTTCCCGGCAGTGAGGTCGCCGACGACCGGGACGTCTACCGGGCGTGGGACGCTCTCACGGCTCTGAACGGCGTCCGCGAACTGGAGGTGGGAGAGCGCGTCCGGGTTCCGCTCTCCTTCACCGAGCAGACAGCGCTGGCTGACGCGAACCGGCGGGACCACCAGCGGATCGCGTCAGCATCTTCGGCGCTGGCCGCGGGAGACATCGACGAAGCGGCCCGGCTGCGAGGAGAGTTCGAGGAGCGGTTCGTCGAGACGACCGCCGAGTGCCGGCTGCTCGACGGCGCGCTCGCCGTGGCGATTGAGGAGCGAACCGCGAGACTTGAGCTCGAGCGTGAGCTTGAGCTGGTCGAAGACGCGCGGGAGGCCCTGGCGCGAGTCCCCGAGATGCCGCGGGCCACGAGACACTCCGACCGGCTCGATGTGCTGAACGGGGCACGGGCCACGCTGTCGGAGGCGGAGGCATTCCGCGGAGGGGTCCAGTATCCGGACGCCGCCGAACTCGTGGCGCGACTCCTGTCCGAGGAGACGAGGTTCACTATCGGAACCGACGGGACGGTGCTGGCGGCCAAGCCCACGGGCGTGAGTTACACGCGGGCGGCACGCCAGGTTGTCGAGTGGGTTCTCGAACGCGAGTTGCGCTCGAGCGGTCGGAGCTTCCCTTACTCGCACGAGAAGTCGGCGGACGAGAAGGCGTGGGCCCGGTACCTCGCGGACGCGGCTCGCGCCGCAGGCGAGAGTGGAACGGACTTCACCGCGCTGCTCGAGGCCGTCGACGAGGCCGTCGAGCTCAGGCTCCCGGACCCGGTGGCCTACTTCGTGGATTAGGTGCACGCGTGCGTCTTCTGGGTCGGGCGCGCGTTCTCTTCGGGCCGGCCACTGGGCCAGGCGTTCCCTGCTGGGCCCGCCTCTCGGGCACGCGTTCTCTGTTGAAGGAACCTCGCTCTTGCCGCTATCCTGTTCGGGGGAAGGGAGCTCCGAGGCGTGCCGCTCTCGGACGGCCCCCGGACGGGAGGCGCCATGACTCACTGGACCGACGATTTCTTCACGGGCTACTGGTCGGTGATGCAGAAGGCCGCCCCTATGAGCGGAGTGGCCGCTGAAGAAGCACGCGTTCTCCGCAAGATCCTCAGGCTCCGGAAGGGCAGCAAGGTCGCCGACGTGCCCTGCGGAGACGGCCGCATCTCGCTCGAGCTGGCCAGGGCCGGATGCAGGGTCGTGGGTGTGGATGCCTGTGAACCGAGCGTGCGGCGCGCCCGGAGGGAGTTCCGGAAGGCGGGGCTTCCCGGCGCACTCCATCTCGGCGACATGCGGGACCTCCAGCTGCCTCGCGAGTTCAACGCCGTCATCAACTGGTGGGGGAGCTTCGGCTACTTCGACGAGGACACGAACAGACGGGTCCTCAAGGGGTTCGCGGACATCCTGCTGCCTGGTGGACGGGTGCTCGTGGACCAGGTCAACCGTGAGCGCATTCTCAGGCAGTTCATGAAGAAGGGCGTGTTCAAGTACGGCGAGGTCAAGGTGACGACGAGGAATCGCTGGGACGCGAAGCGCCAGCGCATCAACGGATCGTGGCTGTTCGAGCGCGGGGGAAGGCGCGCGCGCCGGCGGAGCTCCATCAGGCTCTACACGCCCTCTCAGATGGAGGCCCTGATGGAGTCCGCCGGGCTCACTCTCGAGCGCATCTGCGACGGCACGACCGGGCTGCCGTTCACGCGCGGCAGTCAACGGATGTCGACCGTCGGCCGAAGACTCTAGTTCCTCTGCATCTCCTTCAGGAATCGGAAGTAGTCACCGTCGGTCGTGAGTATCAGCGTGCTCTCGCCGTCCAGCGTCGTCTTGTAACTCTCGAGGGTCCTCAGGAACGAGTAGAACTCCGGGTCGCGGCCGAAGGCCTCGGCGTAGATCCTGGCAGCGTCGGCGTCGGCCTTCCCCTTCAACTCCTCCGCGACACGGTACGCCTCTGACGTGATGCGCTGGAGCTCCTTCTCTTTCTGCCCGCGGATCTCCGCGCTCTGGCCCTGCCCCTCGGACCTGTAGCGCTCGGCGATCCTCTGCCGCTCTGAGATCATCCGCTCGTAAACCTTCTGCCGGACCTCCTCGACGTAGTTGACGCGCTTGATCTTCACGTCGACGAGCTCGATGCCGTACCTCGGCATCTGCTCCGCCGCGCGCTCGAGAACCAGCGCCGCGATCTCCGACCGGCCTATCCCGATTCCCTCCTGTGCGTCGCGAGGGACGTCCATCTCGAAGATCTCCATCTCGCGATTCGTGTTCCGGACGACCTCAAGGAGGTTGTGGCTGGTCAGAAGGTCGCGGGTGATGGCGTCGATGACGTCGTCCAGCCGGGCCTGAGCACCGATCTCGTCCGTCACCGACTGCATGAACTTGAGCGGGTCGACGATGCGCCATCGGGCGAACGTGTCGACCCAGATGTACCTCTTGTCCCTGGTGGGGACCTGCCTCGGACTGCCGTCCCACTCGAGGATGCGCTTGTCGAATGTGTTCACCTTCTGAATGAACGGCACCTTGATTTTGAGTCCGGGTTCCGTGACGGCGTCGCCGATGGGCTTCCCGAACTGCGTGATGACCACCTGCTGTGTCATGTCGACTACGTAGAGCGAGTTCGTCAGGACGATGAGCCCGAGAAACGCCGCGACCACCAGTGTTGCGAGTCTGGTCGTTCTCATTTCCCGCCTCCTTTCGCGTCAAGCTGGAGGAGGGGGATGAGGTTCTTGAGCTCCGGGTCGACGATGATCTTCTTCGGGATTCGCGGGAAGATCTCGCTCATGGTCTCCAGGTAGAGCCGCCTCTTCGTGACATCACGCGCGCGCGAGTACTCCCGCCAGACGGCGACGAAACGCTCGGCGTCACCCTCGGCGCGGTTGACCCTCGCGAGGGCGTAGCCCTCGGCGTCGCGGATCACTCTCTCGGCCTCACCCTCTGCCGCCGGGATGGCCTTGTTGTACTCGGACCAGGCCTCGTTGATCAGGCGCTCCTTCTCCTGCTTGGCCTCGTTGACCTCGTTGAACGAGGGCTTCACGGGGCTCGGAGGATTGACGTCCTTGAGATTGACCGTCTCTATCTGTATTCCGGTTTCGTAGGTGTCCAGGATCTCTTGCATTACCAGCTGCGCCTCGTCTGCGACCTCGCGCCGGCCGACCGTCAGCACCTCCGTGACGCTGCGGTCGCCCACGATCTGGCGCACCGCCGCCTCGGCGACGTCCCTGAGAGTCTCGGGGACGCCTCGGACCTTGAACAGGTACTGCACCGGATCGCTGATCCTGAACTGGACGATCCACTCGACGACCGCCGCGTTCAGGTCGCCGGTCAGCATGAGCGATTCAGCCGAGAAATCGCCTCGCCGGTAGACCGTGCGCACGCCCGGACGCTCGGTCGCGAAACCGAACTCCTGCTTGAAGACGTGCTTGACACGTACCTTGTGCACCTTCTCGATGGCGAACGGCAGCTTCATGTGAAGGCCGCTCTGGGCCGTCCTGGTGTAGGCGCCCATGCGCTTCACCACGCCCACCTCGTCGGTCGCGACCGAATAGAAGGTCGTCGACAAGAGGATGATGGCCAGAACGACGATGGCCGCCCACTGCACCATGCCCCGGTTGAGCTCGGGCAGTTTGAGCGCGGGCCTGGAGCGGACCATCATCTCAGGGTCGTACTTCATGTGGACTCCTTCCACGGTAGGCGAGGGGCCGACGCCGGCCGACTGCCCGCGACGCGCCACGCCCGCCCGGCACTAGATACGTGTTCAGACCTCTGGATATTCGTCGGGACGGAAGACATGGTAGCGAACAGACTCCGAGTGTGCAACGACTGTCTGCGGACGCGGGGGGAGCGCGTCGAGAGGTCCGGGGCACCGCTTGCCTTTGGCGCAGTTATGGGATATAATATGAGGGGTACTATCGAATGTATGGAAGTTTCAGGCGTGTGGAAGAATCGGAGGCAGACATGGCCTACAGGCCCGTTGCGGCGACGCTCCTGCTCGCCCTGCTCGCGCTCCCGGCCTTGGGAGCCCAGAAGACCGTCCTCTACGAACACTTCACAGCCAGCTGGTGAAGCAGCTGCCCTCAGGCATCAGTTGATGTCTTCGATTTCCAGTCGCGTCACACCCGCGATGAGCTCGTTCTGGTCCAGCACGACTACGGCGATGCGTACTGGAGCGGCAGGACGGGATACTACGGCATCACGGCCATGCCCACCGTGTGCGGTGACGGCATGTCGGACGTCTGGCCGCTCTCGTGGCTCGAGGCCGACCTCGAGGCACACAGGCTGGTCGGCTCCCCTCTCACCATCACGCTGACCGAGAACGGCGAAGGGGACTTCACGGCCCACATCGAGGCCGAGACCGCGGTCTCGAACGCGCGATTCTGCATGGTCGCCGTGCACGACGACAACGTGGCGGCCTACGGCGGGTCCACTTCGCACCTCCCTTATCACGTCGTGCACATGATGACGTCGATCACCGGGGACGCGTTCAGTCTCGCCGAGGGCGCAGGCACCGATATCAATCACACCTTTGCCGTTCAGCCGTCGTGGAACTACGACAAGATGGGCGTGGCGTGCTGGGTGCAGGCGCCCGGAGGCACGAACACGAGCCCCAATCCCTACGGTGACGTTGGGACCAAGAACCACGTGCTCCAGAGCGCGTTCATGGAGACGGGATCCACGGGCATCCCGGGCGGGGAAGAGGCGGCGACGCTCATGCTGATGCCGCCCTCGCCCAATCCGTTCAGGGGCGCTTCGCGGCTGAGCTTCGTGGCCCCACGAGCCGGCCACGCGACACTCGCCATCTACGACGTCGCGGGTCACAGGGTGGCCGAGATCCTGAGCGGCCAGGTGTCCGGAGGCGAGCAGCACGCGTCGTGGGACGGCTTGAGCGACGGCCGCCCATGCGCTTCCGGGATATACTTCGCGAGCCTGGTTTTCGAAGGCGAGGAGCAGGCGCGGCAGAAGCTCGTGAAGCTGAGATAGGCCGGAGCGGGCACACAGAGCCGTCGGTGCTCCGGGCCGGCGGATCCAGCGAGCCGCCGTACGGGCGGACGACACGGGGGCGGAGTGGTAAGGACCGCCCCCGCGCGTCTCTTCCGCGTGCATCTTGACCCGGCCAATCGTGTGTGGTATACTAAGTATGAATGACATCTACCGTTAGGTAGCGCGGCGGCGGTTCGCAGAGGGTGCGCGCATGCCGGTACGCGTTGCTTCAATCCAGGGAGGGCTTGAGGACATGAAGAAGAGCTATCTGGTTGTCGGAATCGTGACGGCGCTCTTCGCCGTCGCGTCCGCCGCGTCCGCGATCGAGTACGAGACCGTGTCGGGATACGCGAACTGCGTCGGTCTGGAGCAGGCCATCCAGAACACGGGCATCGCCCTGACACAGGGAACGACCTACACCGTGACGGTCGACGGCGACGCGCGCGCCAACCCCGCGCCGGGCGGTGACTTCGACGGCGTCTTCTGCTTCTTCTACGACAACAGCCGTCCCGACCATCCCATGGTCAAGTATCTCTACAAGGGTGACTCCTTCGATTTCGTCGCGAGCAGCACGAATTTCTTCGCGTTCCTCGCGGACAAGAGCCTCAAGGACATCCCCGACAACTCGGGCTTCATGACGGTTACCCTGACCGCGGCGGGGCGTGAGCGCGAAGAGCTCGTCGTCGACGCGGTCTTCAACTGCATCGGTCTCGAGGAGTTCGGCGCCAAGAAGAAGATCCTCATCCCGGGCGATAGCTACGTCGTCACCGTGACCGGTGACGCTTACACGAACGGCACCGCCGACGGCTACTACGACGGTGTCCTGCTGTTCACGAGAGAGGCCGCCGATCCGATCCACCCCGTTCAGCTCCATCTCGAGATCGGTGACGAGTTCTACATCACCGAGATGCACGCGACCGGCTGGATCTACTGCTGGCTCGTTGATGAGAGCTACGGGACCATGGGGAACAACGGCGGCAAGATGACCGTCGCCTTCGAAGAGCAGACGCCGGTCGAGGAAGCGACGTGGGCGAGCATCAAGGCGCTCTTCCAGTAGACGGATCATCAGGTGCGACTCGGAGCTTATGATGAAGGGGCTCGCCTTGCGTGGCGAGCCCCTTCATCTTGCTACTCATGGTCCTTCCCGGAGCGGATCCTCGGAGTCCCGGTGTTCCGCGGCTACCTGAGAAGAACCACCTTGCGGGTCTTCGAATCTCCGGCGGCCTCCAGCCTGACGAAGTAGACGCCGCGAGCGATCGCGTCGCCGTTTCCGTTGCTGCCGTCCCAGAGGATCTGGTGCGGTCCCGCCTCCCGGAACGAGTCGTCCACCGTCCTCACGAGCCTCCCTGACACGTCGTAGACGCGGACGACCGCGCGGCCGTCCTGCGGCATGTTGAATGACAGCTTCGTCGCGTCCCTGAACGGGTTGGGACGGCACGGACTGAGGAGGAGCCTCCCGATCTCGGATTCGCCCGGCGGCGCGACGTACAGGTCCAGCCGCACGGCGCCCTGGCGCGTGTTGGAGTCGCGTCCCGGCTGCATCCAGAGGGTCACCAGCGAATCCTGCGTCGCCGCGTCGATCGAGAACGTGAACGGGTCGCCGTCGTTCCGCCCGGACGAGCCCGCCTCGATGTTCTGGAGCGCCGTCGAGTCGTCGAACACGGCGACGGCGGACGCGTCCGAGGTCAGCGTCAGATCCAGGCCCGTCGCGGCGACCGGGCCGTCGTTCCTCAGTTCCACCACGAGCGAGAGCTCCTCTCCCGGGTCCGGGACCCCGTCGCCGTTTCCGCCCTCGCTGTCATCGAACCAGAAGTCGTTGAGCACGAGCCACGGGAACCGGAGGGTCTCCGGCGGAACAGTGGTGAACCGGACGGCCAGGCCGTCAGACAGAGGGGCCGCGTAGGCGCCGTAGGCACCGTCGAACAGGAACTGCACGCCGTCGGTCTCGTAGGGGTGCTCGATGCCGACCGTGCAGCCGTCGGGCTCCGAGACGTCCTTGTACAGGAAGACGATCTCCGCGTCGCCCGTGGGCGTGATGTGATAGGCCGGGTCGTAGATGACTACCTGGAACGTCTCCGTCGCTTCGGAGTCGACGTGCCGGACATCGTCGAATTCGATGATGTAGCGGTGCTCGTAGGGGTCGAACCAGACGTACACATCGCCGCCTGCGGAAGGGTCCAGGTCGTCCCAGAACGGCGCGAACATGCCGGCAGGTCCGTCGACGGAGGGGATGCCGGAGTTGACGCTCCAGCTCCCATTCGGAGCATACACAGTCACGAACCCGTTGGACGAGACCCACAGGTCCTGACGTACCAGACCGTAGCACCGGATATTGAACGGAGCGGCAAGCGCAGCCACCCCGTTGTTCGAATCGCTGACGTCGTCGAGCCTCAGGCCCGGGCCCGGCTGCGCGATCTCCGACCACTCGAACCTCGGGGCCGCGGGGTAGAGCGTGTCGCTCGAGTCATAGGCGTAGTAGCCGTAGTTGTCAGGACCGGTGGGGTGAAGCGGCGCCACCTCAGCGATGTCGAGGCCCAGCGCCAGGGTCTCCGCGTAGGCATAGGTCGGTGCGTCGGCCGAGACGCGCAGGAAGAGCTTCGCGTCGCCGGGGTCAGCGTCGGGCGCCACGTACACGATGAACGGAGCGCTGCCGTTCACGCTCTGCGCTCCCGCGGCGACATCCGGGAAGGCCGCGGAGGCCGAGGTCACGCTGATGCGGGAGGTTCTGCTTGAGAGCACACCCGTAACGTTGGTCAGATCGGAGACGGCGCCGCAGTCCAGGGCCACTTCGATGCCGACCACCTCGCCGGGCTCCAGACTGCCGTCTCCGTCACCGCCGGGAGAACCGTCGTCCCCGAGGACGTAGGACACCGCCAGGTCGCCCGAGACCGTCTCCAGGGGCGCCAGCACGACGACGTCCGTCGACTCCCCGTAGCAAACTCGGAGCACGAGGGGCAGGTCGTAGCCTCCCGGCCAGTCGGCATCGACGGACACGAGGAAGTCAGAAGGCCCCCACGCCGTCGAGTCGGGCGCGATGCCCCCGAACAGCACGAGGCTGTCTGTGACCGACGCGTGGTC
>DAOWER010000098.1 GCA_030638405.1 Candidatus Eiseniibacteriota bacterium
AGCACTTTTTGTACTTCTTCCCGCTGCCGCACGGGCACGGCTCGTTTCTTCCCACCTTCTTGTCCCTCTTGACCGGGTCTTTTCTCGCGCCGCTTCCGCCGCCCCCCGCTGCTGCCCCCGGGCGTCGGCCCGGCGGCAGCGGAAGACTGCCCGATGACAGCTGTCCGGCACTTCCCGGGGCGTCGGTTCCGAACTGGGGCGCTGGCGTCGTCGACATGGGAGAAGCGGTCGCGGCCTGCGAGGCCGCCTGGGCGTCGGGATGAAGGGCGCGCCCCTCGCTGACACGGCTGGTCTGCTCCGGCGGTGCAGCGATCTGCGCCCGGAACAGCAGCTGCGCCGATTCCTCCTGTATGGATTCGATCATCGCCATGAACATGTCGAACGCCTCGGACTTGTACTCCAGAAGCGGGTTCCTCTGGCCGTAGGCCCGGAGTCCGATGCCCTCCCTCAGGCGGTCCAGCTCGTACAGATGGTCGCGCCAGTGCTTGTCGATGACCTGCAGCAGGACGAGGCGTTCGAGCCTGCGCGTGATCTCGGGCGTCAGCTGCTGTTCCCTGCGCTCGTACGCGAGCGTCGCCGCCTTGTTGAGGTTCTCCCTGAGCGCGTCTTGAGTGATACCCGAGACGTCGGCCTTCGAGAAGTCCATGTCAATGAGGAACGTGCTCCTCAACTCTTCCTTGAGCCCGTCGAAGTCCCAGGTCTCCTGTATGTCGCCGGTGTTCGTCCGCGCATCGATCACCCTGTCGATGATGTCGTGGAAGATCTCGGCGATGTCCTCCCGCAGGTCGCCTCCGCTGAGGATGTTGAGACGCTGGGCGTAGATGACCTCGCGCTGCTGATTCAGCACGTCGTCGTACTCGAGCAGGTGCTTCCTGATGTCGAAGTTGTGGGTCTCAACTCGCTTCTGGGCGCGCTCGATGGCCTTGGTGATCATCGGGTGCGTGATGACCTCGCCCTCCTGAATGCCGACCGTGGTCATGACCTTTGCTATGCGCTCGGAGCCGAAGAGCCGCATGAGGTTGTCCTCGAGCGAGATGAAGAACTCGGAGGCGCCCGGGTCGCCCTGCCTGCCGCTCCGGCCGCGGAGCTGACGGTCGATTCGTCTGGAGTCGTGGCGCTCGGTTCCGATGATCATCAGGCCGCACGGCATGTCCTCGAGGCACTGGGCCGTGTAGTCCTCGTGCCCGTTCGGGCAGCTCGCGCAGTCCTTGGTCTCGCACTTGAGGCAGCATCTCTCGCAGCGGAGCACGCCCTCGCCGAGTTTGATGTCGGTGCCTCGCCCGGCCATGTTCGTAGCGATGGTCACGGCGCCCGCCTGTCCCGCGCTCATCACGATCTCCGCCTCGCTCTGGTGGTGCTTGGCGTTCAGGACGTTGTGCGGGATGCGCTTGCCCTTCAGAAGGCGCGAGATGACCTCCGAGACTTCGACAGTCACCGTGCCGACCAGGATGGGCTGCTTCCGCTCGTGTATCCGCTCTATCTCCTCGATGGCGGCTGCGAACTTCTCGCGCCTGGTCTTGTAGATGAGATCGTCGTAGTCGACGCGCCGGATCGCGTCGTTGGTCGGGACGACGCGGACCGGGAGCTTGTAGATCTCCACGAACTCGTCCTCTTCGGTTTCGGCGGTACCGGTCATTCCCCCGAGCTTGTCGTACATCCGGAAGTAGTTCTGCAGCGTGATGGTCGCAAGCGTCTGTGTCTCTCGTTCTATCTCCACGCCTTCCTTGGCTTCGACCGCCTGGTGGAGACCGTCGGACCAGCGCCGACCGGCCATGAGGCGGCCCGTGAACTCGTCGACTATCATCACCTTGCCGTCCTGGACTACGTAGTCGACGTTCTTTTCGAACACGGAGTACGCCTTGAGGAGC
This sequence comes from Candidatus Eiseniibacteriota bacterium, assembly GCA_030638405.1. Lineage (GTDB taxonomy): Bacteria > Joyebacterota > Joyebacteria > Joyebacterales > Joyebacteraceae > JALGZG01. The sequence goes on from DAOWER010000098.1 coordinate 1,869, forward strand.
GCGCCCACGTTGTGTATGCGCTCGCTGGTTCCCGCGTACTCCAGGTGCAGTTCGTTCTTGCGCCTGGCCTTGTCCTCCGACGAGAGTGAGTCGTCGACATCGACGGCCGCGAGCTGCTCCGAGAGATCCGGCAGGATGAGCCGGTTGCGCTCCTCAGGCGACAGCGCGTCGCGGCCCTTCTCGGTCAGCGCGGCGTTCCTGCCTCTCTCCTCCATCACGTAGAGCAGATCCTCGTCGAGCTGCGTCAGCACCTTGTCTCGCATCAGCTCGTTCTCGGTGCGCTGGACCTGGGTCTTGAGTCACGGGTCCTCGTACAGGCGCATCAGGCGACGATGCTTCGGCGCCCCGCGCTGGATCTGCACGAGCTTGACCAGGCCCTCGTAGCGGGTGTCATCGCTCTCGAGCAGTTTTTCGATCTCGTCTATCATGGAGTTTATGAGCTTGGTCTGCTTGCGCACCAGACGCTCGACGGGGGCCTTGAGCTTGTCGAACATGTGCGTCGAGTGCTCGACGACGCCGGAGATGATCAGAGGCGTCCGCGCCTCGTCGATCAGGACGCTGTCGACCTCGTCGACTATGCCGTAGAAGTGGTCAGGCTGGACGCGATCTTCGAAGCGGACCGCCATGTTGTCGCGCAGGTAGTCGAACCCGAACTCGTTGTTCGTTCCGTAGGTGATGTCACGGGAGTACTGTTCCTTACGCTCTTCGGGCGTCATGCCCGTCTGGATGCACCCCACCGTCAGCCCCAGCCACTCGTAGACCGGCGTCATCCATTCGGCGTCGCGCCTGGCAAGATAGTCGTTGACGGTGACGAGGTGAGCGCCCCTCCCGGCCAGGGCGTTGAGGTAGAGCGGCATCGTCGCCACGAGCGTCTTGCCCTCACCGGTGGCCATCTCCGCTATCAGGCCGCGGTGCAGAACAACCGCACCCATCAGCTGAACGTCGAACGGGACCATCTGCCACGTCGCTGGGATGCCGACGACATCCCAGCTCTTGCCCACCAGACGACGGCACGCCTCCTTGACTACCGCGAAGGCCTCGTGCATCAGGTCGTCCAGCGTCTCGCCATCGGCCAGACGGGATTTGAACTCCTGCGTCTTCTCCACGAGCTGCTCGTCCGAGAGCTCCGAGAGGGGCTCGAACGCGCTGTTGATGAGTTCCACGTCAGGCAGGAGCTTCCTGAGCTCGCGGTCGGTCTTGGAGCCGACGATCTTCGCGACGAGTTTCTCGAGCAAGAGACCCCCTGCTGCCCCGCGTTTCCGCGTGATTCACGTCCTTGGTGGCCAGCCTGACAAACTAACAGAGTCTCAGAGGGCGTGCAAGCGCGGTGTTCAGGGGGTTCCCCGAGGGGTGCTGCGCGCCCGCCTATCCTCAGCGGGATGCTTCCTGAAGCACTGTGAGGGGCGTTTCTGCGGTATCGTGGAAATACTCTCCTGAAGAGTAGGTGGGCGTGGCGGTCACCCTGAGCGTGTACGCACCGGGAGGAGTCGGGCCTCCGCGGCGCCCGAGCTTCCCGTCCCAGCGCTCGACGTTCTCGCCGGTGGCCCGGCGTCTGTTGTCGACGAGCGTGTGGACGACGTCCCCGTCCGAGTCGACGAGCACGACAGTCACGCGGGCCACCTCGGTAAGGAAGTAGCGGACTCTGACGTCGTCCTCCCCCGGGCGGATGCGGTCCGTGGAGGTCTCAAGGTCCAGTATGTCCGTGCCGATCCAGAAGTACTGCGCTCCCGCCCGCTCGGTGATGAAGATCTGGCCGAAGCGCCGCCACAGCGTGATGCCTCTGGGCTCGTCCATCTCCATGTCCCCAGTGCCCGGGCTTCCGATCGACGTCACATAGCGCAGATGCGAGTCGAATTTGTGGATGCGGCCGTTCGGACGGTCTGTCGCATAGACGCTTCCGTAGTAGTCTATGGCCAGCTCATCGAACCGCGCCGATGGAAGGGGAAGGTCCTCTACCGCAGCCGTCCCGAGAACGTGGCCGTCGCGGGAGATCTTGACCAGGCGGCCACCCCCGCGATCGGTCACGACGATGAAGTCCTGCCGCCTGCTGATCCACGGGTCCTCGCCCTCGACCACGGCGAGTCCCACCGGACGGTCGAGGGCGAGTCCCTCGTCGTCCCCCGTGATCTCGTAGAGCCACTGTCCGGTCGAGGTCATCGCGACCACGCGGTCGTTCCCGGTGTCCGCGATGTAGAGCGTGCCCGACACGCCCAGGTCCACCTGCGACGGCGTGGAAAACCTGTCCTCACCCCGTCCCTCTGAGCCGAAGCTCCTGACGAATTCCAGACGACCGTCGGCGTAGAACAGGCGGACTATGCGGTGGTTGCCGGTGTCTGCGACGAAGACGTTGCCGCGGGAATCGGCCGCGATGCCGAGCGGATTCCTGAACTGGCCGCGGTCGTCCCCGCACTCCCCGTACGTCTCTACGTTGACGAGAGATGTGTTGAAGATGATCTCGCACTCCCCCGAGTTGAGGCCGAACACCGTCAGCTCGTCGTCGTCCGAAGTGGTCGACGGATCGTCGAGGGCGTCCAGCTTGACGGCTGCCAGATCGGCGGGCTCGTTGAAGTGGGTCCTGGTGCCCAGATAGAGGAAGAGATGGAAACTCGTGGCTCTGTGCATCCCCATGCAGTGGCCGAACGGCGGATAGAGCAGCGTTGTCTGGACGTCGTCATCGGCGGCGCCCGGCGCGCCGGTGACAAGGAGAATGACGAGAGCGATCGTGGCGCAGGGTCTTCTCCAGGGCGGCGGCTTCAAGCGTCGTCTCCCCCGGTGGCGCCGGCGGCTCCCTCCGAGGTCCTGACGACGCGCCCGTCCACCTTGAGCCTGCCTTCGGCGATGAGCTGAAGCGCCTCCGCGTAGATGCGATGCTCCTGTTCGAGGATCCTGGCGGCGAGCGTCTCCTCGGAGTCGTCGTCCATGACCGGGACGGCAGCCTGCAGGATTATCGGGCCGGTGTCGACTCCGGCGTCGACGAAGTGAACCGTGGCGCCGGACCACTTCACGCCATAGTCCAGGGCCTGCTTCTGTCCGTGCAGCCCGGGGAAGGAAGGCAGCAGCGCCGGGTGCACGTTGACGACGCGGCCGGAGTATCGTTCCAGGAAGTCGTCGTGCAGGATCCTCATGAAGCCGGCGAGGGCGACGACGTCCACACGATGCTCCTCGAGGACCTCGGTGTACCGTTGTTCCGCCTCCGGTGTCAGCTTGGTCCGAAAGCGCCCCGGCGGGACGTGGACGGCCGGGATCCCCGCGCTGCGCGCGCGCTCTAGCGCCTGTGCGTCCGCGACATCGCTCACGACCACGGCGACCTCCACGTCGATCCTGCCCGCCAGTGAGCTGTCGATTATCGCCTGCAGGTTAGAGCCCCTGCCGGAGGCGAGGACACCCACTCTGAGTCTACCCACGTTCTTTACCTCCATTCTCCCGCGCACGGTGTCACGCCGGCGGGATTCGCGTCCGCGTTTGTCAGTGCGGCTCCGAACGAGCCGGGCCAAGGCTGGAGTGATAGAGCTCGCGAAGCGCGGCGCGGTCGTCCTCCGGCAGAAACGCAGCGTCGGCGCTGGTGAGCACTGACTGAGCGACCAGCTCGCGACTCGCGCCCGCTTCCCTGATCGCCAACTCGTACTCGCGGCTCAGAGACGTGGCTGAGAAGAACCGATTGTCTGTCGCGAGCGCCACGGGGACGCCGGCGTCGACGAGCCTGCGAAGCGGATGTGTGCCGAGCGACTCCACTGCCCCGGTGTGGAGATTGCTGGACAGGCACACCTCCACCGTGATGTTTCTGTCCGCGAGAAGGGACATCGTCCCGGGGTCCGAAGCCGCGCTGACTCCGTGGCCTATCCTGTCCGCGCCCAGGAGTTCGACGGCCGCGGCGACGTTGCCGGCGTCGCCGCCCTCTCCCGCGTGCACCGTCACTCCCAGCCCGGCTTCCGCCGCGCGCGCGAACGGCCGGGCGTAGCGCGCGGGGTCGAACAGCGCCTCGTCGCCCGCCAGGTCCACTCCGGCAACGCCGGAATCGGCGAGCCCGATGGCGAGATCCACCAGCGCGTCGGCCTCCTCCTCGCTCATACCCTCAAGGACGGAGACCACGACGCGCGCGGACATCCGGTCGGTCGGCGCGCTCGCCAGGGCCTCTCCGACGCCCTGCTCGGCTCCCCGGAGCACCGCCGTCAAGGCGTCAACCAGGGACAAGCCCTCTCGCGTGTGCAGCGCCGGGCTGAAGCGGATCTCGGCGTGGCGGACGCCGTCGAGGTAGCAGTCGCAGACGAGCTCGCGGGCAACCCGCTCGAGTGCCCGCCGCGTCTGAAGGAGCCCCACGGTCATGTCGAACCTGCTCAGGCACGAGGACAGCGACATGCCTGGCCTGAAGCGCAGACTTCGCGCGAACTCCTCGGCGTCAGCGGTCGCGGGAATGAGACCGGCGTCCCGCGACAGCGCGACGAGCGTTTCGTCCCGCAGCGAACCGTCGAGGTGGACATGAAGATCGGATGCGAGCATTGGCCGCTCCGCACTGGAGGAAGCCGCATAATCCAAGCTTGACTGAGCGTCGCCTCGAAGCATAAGGTCGATACAGTCCCTGAGTCAAGACCGAGAGGAATTCCAGGCGGCGCGGGCGAGTACGCGGACCCGCGCCGTTCGTGAGGCGCCGTTGAGCAGCACGCGTCCGAGAAAGGCCGTCCTTGCGAACGGCCTCGTTCTTCTGACCGTCACGAGGGAGGACTCGCCCATCGTGGCGGCGTTGCTCATGTACAGGGCGGGATCGCTATACGAACCCGTCGGCAAGACGGGCCTCGCTCACCTCACCGAACACATGATGTTCCGCGGCACTCCGACGCGGCCGCAGGGCTGGATCGACCGGCTCACCGGGCACCTGGGTGGAACCAACAACGCGATGACGACCTGCGACCACGCCCTCTACTACTTCGTCCTGCCGTCCGAGCACTGGGCAGCTCCTCTGGAGATCGAGGCCGACCGCATGTTCCACTGTGAGTTCGGTCCGGAGGCGTTCGAGACAGAGAGGCGGGTCGCTGTCGAAGAACGGATGATGCTGGACGACGATCCGGAGACGCTCGTGTACGAGGCCGTCGACGCGCTGGCCTTCGACAGCCATCCCTATCGGTATCCCGTCGTCGGGCTGATGCGCGACATCAAGGGGCTGACCCCGGGCGATCTCCAGGGTTTCTACGCCGACAGGTACCGTCCCGAGAAGGCGGTGCTCGCCGTCGTCGGGAACGTCGAGCACGAGAGAGTGCTGGCGGAAGTGGAGAAGCTCTCCAGCGTCGCGGGTCCGCTCCCTGCGGGGGCAAGCGCCCGGGTTGAAGATGACTCGGCGGACCCGGACGCCGCCTCGAGCGATGCAGGCGCGTCCGCCCGTGTCGCCCGCGGGAACGACATCTCGGCGCGATTCGAGGACCCCCCGCCCACCGAGCCGCGCAGGAGCGTTCTGCGGGGCCTGTCACCCTCACCCCAGGCGGTACTCGCATTCCGCACACCGGCGGCGGCGCACGAGGACACACCGGCTCTCGAACTCCTGGCCGCGCTGCTCTCCTCGGGGCGCAGCGCGCGGATGTATACGAGGCTCGTTGACGATCTCGGGATGGCGACCGAGGTCTCGACCTCCAAGATTCCCCAGGTGGACCCCGGTCTCTTCTACCTGTCTGCCTCACTGCACTCCGGCGTGTCCCCCGAGGAATGCGAGGACGAGATCCTGAGCCTGGTGTCCGGGCTCGTGGAGTCAGGCGTCACCGAGGACGAGCTCTCCAGGGCCCTGAACCTGACGCGAGTGGACCTGATGCTGGGCCGCGAGACCTGTCTCGGCCAGGCCGGGTCCGCCGCGTTCTGGGAATCCCTCGGGGATTGGCGTCTCGGAGAAGAGCACGAGACGCGGCTTGCGCGCGTGACCGCCGCCGACATCCGTCGTGTCGCATCGACCTACCTGGACCCTGCTGGAAGGAGCAGCGCTTGGCTGGTTCCGTGACCGTCCCGAAGAGGCTGGTGCTTCCGAACGGCCTGACGGTCGTGACGGCGTCGGCGCGGAGCGCGCCGGTGTTCACCGCCATGCTCGTCATGGAAGCAGGCTCGCGGTACGACCCGGAGGGGGGCGCGGGACTCGCGGCTCTTGTCGGCGGCGTTCTGCTCGAGGGTTCGACCTCGCGCTCCGCCTTGTCCATCGCGATGGCGGTTGATTCAATGGGTTCGTCGCTGGACACGCTGACCGGCTACGAGACCACCGCGGTCATCGCGAGCGGTCTGGCCGAGCACTGCCACGAGTCGCTGCGTCTCCTGGCGGAGGTCGCGACGTCTCCTGTGTTCGCATCCGCCGCCGTCGCCGAGTGCGTGCGCCGGCAGCTCGCGGAGCTGGCCGACGACGAGGGACAGGCGTACGACGTGTGCCGTCGGGACTTCATGAAGACGGTGTTCCGTGGACACCCTCGCAGGAATCCCGTTGGCGGCCTCTCAGAGACCGTCTCGCGCCTGACCGGCGGCGACCTCGAGTCGTTCCACAGGCGCCGCTACCGCCCGGGCAGTTCGGTCCTGGCGGTCGTCGGCGACCTGGACGCCGGTGAGCTGCAGGATCTGGCCGCGGAGAGCTTCGGAGCGTGGCAGGGCGGCGGGTCGCCCGCCGACGCGCCGCCGGCTCCGAGCCGCCAGAGCGGGCGGCGGGTCGAGTCGGTCGCGATGGACACCAAACAGGTCCACGTCAGTATCGGGAATCTGGCAATCGCGCGCTCGGACCCGTCGTTCTACGCGACCTCCGTGATGGACGTGATCCTGGGCGACAGCGCGGGCTTCGGCTCGCGACTGGCGACGAAGCTGCGTGAGGAGCACGGGCTAGCTTATGTCATCGAGAGCGACGCCTCGGGCTCGGCCGGTCTGGAGCCGGGTGTCTTCTGGGCGTACACCGCCACCTCGCCCGGACACTTCGAGCAGCTCGTCCGAGGGGTCATGGACGAGCTCAGGCTCATTCGGGAGGAACCGCCCTCGGCAGAAGAGGTGGAGTCTGCCGTCGGGTATCTGATCGGCCGGGACTTGCTCGACCGCGAGACCAGTGACGCGGTGGCCGGTAGACTCGTCCACGCGGAGCGTCACGCGCTCGGCCTCGACTTCGACGCGCGCTACCCTGCCATCATCGCGTCTGTCAGCCGTGAGGACGTGCTGGAGGCGGCCCGCCGCGTCATCGATCCCGAGAACTGCTCGTTCGTAACTGTCGGTCCGGTGACTCCAGAGACCGGCTCGCTGCTCGATAGCTGATGTCCTCGAAGCACGCACTCCCTGCCGCTGACCACGCAGCGGGCGACGGTCCTGCCGCTCCGAAAGGTGACAACGACCGCCCCGTCGACGTCCGTTCTCATGACGATTGCGCCCGCTGCCGCGAGGCGGTCCAGCGTCTCGGGGTCCGGGTGCCCGTGGCGGTTGCGCTCGCCGACCTGGACCACCGCCAGACCGGGAGACACACGACGAACGAATCCCTCGGTCGAGGACGTCCCTGAGCCATGGTGAGGCACCTTGAGCAACCCGGCAGAGAGCGCTCCCGGCGCGGCGCAGAGGTGACCCTCTGCGCGCTTCTCGATATCTCCGGTGAGCAGGAGATCGTGTCCGGACACGGTGGCGCGGAGGACCACGGAGCTGTCGTTCTCGGACCACTCTGGTCCGACCGCAGCGTCCGGCCAGAGTACGGCCAGGTGGGTGTGCCCGACCCGCAGCGTCTCACCCGACGACACCTCGCGAACGACCGTCCCGCGCCGTTCCGCGACGGCCATCAGGTCGGCCAGCCTGATGTCGGAGGCTCTTCCGACAGGCAGGATCAGCGTATCGACCCACACGCCGAGCAGCACGGACGCCGCGCCTCCGTAGTGATCGGCGTGCGCGTGAGTGACAACTACGGCCGCAAGGCGCGTGACGCCCTCGCGCCTGAGGTGCCGCAGCACCACGTCCTTGCCGGCGTCGCGAACGCCGGCCGCTCCGGTCTGGGCCGTCGATGCGGGTCCCGGTCCCGCATCGACCAGAACGTACCGGCGGCGCGGCAGCTCCAGCAGGACGGAGTCCCCCTGCCCCACGTCGAAGAAGACGACTCGCGGGTAGCTCCGGCCGGGACCCACGAAGTACAGCGAAGCGGCGACAACGAGCGACCCCAGCATGACGGCAAGACCCACGCGCCTGCCTCGGACGGACGTCGCCCTCAGCCGGAGACCGAACCCCATCGTCGTGCACAGGACGGCCGGCCAGAATCGCGAGGCGACGCGGACCGTCGCCCAGGGACAGTCTCCGAGGCGCTCCGTGATCAGTACGAGCAGCCGGATCGAACTCCAGGAAACGGCTGCGAACGCGGATGCCGGCCAGCTTCCTAGAGGTTCGGAAACGAGCATGGCGAGACCTGCGGCCACCGACAGGCCGGCGAGCGGAACGACTGCAAGGTTGGCCACCGGAGAGACCACCGAGGTTTCCCCGAAGACCCCCACCAGTATCGCCGCGACACCGGCCTGGGCGGACAGCGAGAGCGCGACGGGCGCTGCGAGTCTGATGGCCCACGGTCCCAGTGCGCGGAGTGGAACCGACAGCGCTTCCTCCAGCGGACGGTGCAACAAGAGGATTCCGGCCACCGCCGAGAATGAGAGCCGGAAGCCCAGGTCGAAGAGCGAACCCGGGCGTACGAGGAGGAGTGCTAAGGCCGCGGCCCCCAGAGCGTTCAGTGCATTCGGCTTTCGCTCGAGCAAGGGCGCCGCGATCAGGAACGCGGCCATCGTGCTCGCCCTGACGACGGAGGGTCGCGGTCCGACGACAAGCACGAACCCGATCAGCGCCGGGAGTACGAGGATCCGGGCGACCCTTCGCGGAACACGAAGTGATCTCAGAACAGCGTGGACGATGAGGACGATGAAGCCGACGTGGAGCCCCGAGACGGCGAGCACGTGGACCGTCCCCGACCTTCTGAACGCCTCGGTCAGCTCGTCCGGCAGTTCGCGGCCCGTACCAAGTAGGAGACCGCGCAAAACCTCGCCGGGGACACCGGGAACCCTTTCGGGCAGCGTACGGTAGACCCAGCCCGCGAGGTCGAAGCGTCGGTCCGCGCGCTCGAAGTCGATTAGCTCGCAGTGCCGGAGGGTGCGGTGGATGCGTCTGTTCCTGAGGTAAGAGGCGAAGTCGAAGGCGCCCGGGTTCCTGCGGCCGCCGGGAACACTCAGCTCGCCGGCGAGCACCGCCACATCACCCCTCGCGGGCGGCGCCTCGTCGTCCGGCCAGCGGGCCCAGACGAGTCCGCGTGCGGGTCCATGGAGACGTCCGGGCTCCAGTGCGTCTCGGATCTCGAGCACCTGGATCACGACGTTGGCGTGCCCCGCGGACGTCCGCCGGACCTCGCGTACCCGAGCGCGCATTGCGACGGTCACACCAACTTCGTTCAGAGCTATGTGGTTGAGCGGCAGCACCCTGTGGGATGTCTCGTAGTGCGCGCATCCGGCTGCGACCAGCGCGCCGAGGAGTGCGACGTCGGCGAGACGGGCGCCTGGCCGCCTGCCGCCAACCACGTTGACAGCGGCAGGCAGGCACAGAAGGAGCCCGACCGGCGCCAGCAGCCGGACGAGAGCGCTGTCAATTCCACAGCCGGCTGTGCAGAACCCGGCCAGACCGACTCCCACAGCGATCGCCAGGGCCGCCAGCAGTGCGGGCACCCTACCCTTGAGGTCGAGCATTCGATGGTCACCGACAGGGGAATCACCGGGCAGCGGAGAACAGTGCGTTCAGCAGCAGATTTCGTTCCTGCGAGGCTTTGCTGGATTGATGCAGACGGGCGTGGTAGTATATGAACTGCTCTCAGCACAGGGACGCCCGTGGCACGAGAGGGTGCGTGGCAGGCGGCTAATTACTTGACAGGCTGTGTTGTATGTGATACGATGGAACCAGGTTGAGAAACGCTCCCGATGGACGGGACATCCGGCCGCCGCCCGGCGGCCACCGCTGAGGAGTCTGGAAGCCATGACCACGACCGCCAAGACACTTGGGGTTGTCATCCCGGTTCTCGTGGCAACGACGTTCTGCCTCAGCGTCCCGTTCATTCTGATCGTCGCCGACGTTGTGATCCTCGGGGGTGCCGTGGTCGCGTTCGTGGCGGAGCGCAGGGCCCCGGTTGGCATACCCGCAGAGGACCTTCCGGAGCTGGAGTAGCTCCGTTTCCGGCATCGAGCTTTGGAGGCACGCCGGTCCTTAAGGACCTAGTGGTCCTCCTCCTTGTCGACGACGAGGTTGGTCACCGTCCCCGTCACTCCCTCTATCGTCCGGAGCTGGTTCAAGGTCAGGTCGAGCAGTTCGTCGAAGCTCTCGGCCTGCACCAGCGCGATGATGTCCTGATCACCGCTGGTCAGGTCGGCCGAGGCCACCTCGGGCCTCGCACGAAGTCTGTCTCTGACCTCGCGCTCCTGCCCCGCGGCGACGTTGATCTTCACGTAGGCTCTTGCCACGTCAACCTCCTTGCACGACGAGCGTGCTCACAGACGAGCCTGTCGCGGTCTGGATGCACGGTTTCCACGTGTATGCCCGGGGGGTCCGGGACGCTGGAAGAGCATGAACGATAGGCGGCCACGTGTCAACCTCATCAGGGCAGCACGAGAACATATTCCCTGCCGTGGAGATTCGTCATGAGCACGCGTCGGATGCGGTCCGGCCGTCTGGCAAGAACTGCTGAGGCGACTTCGAGCGCCGTCTCCCGCGGTGTAGTGTCGAGCTTATTGAGTATCGGGCAGACCTCCGAGCTCTCGGGTACTCCCTTCATCCCGCCGGCATCGGACGTCAGGATGTCCGCGATGACCGCGGGCGAGACCACGTCGGAATCCGTCAGTTGACGCAGGAGCTTCGGACGGTGGACCTCGCCGGGCCGGATGTGCCGCCCGAGCGCGTCAAGCCCGGCCACCGGTGCCACGAGGTCGACGCCTTGGGGCAGGAGTGGCTCGCATCCCCCGGGAGAATAGAGAGGCATCTGTTGCACCCCATCCTCCTCGACGAG
>DAOWER010000140.1 GCA_030638405.1 Candidatus Eiseniibacteriota bacterium
AAGTCCATGCTCCCGTCCGACAGGATGTCGGCCTCGGTACCGGACAGCACGGTAATTCCCTTGACGCGCCGATTGACGTCCGCTATCTCCTCCACCTGCTCCAGCAGCCGCTCGACCGTCAGGCCGTGCGCGACGCCCAACGAGCGCGAATGGTCGTTGATCGAAACGTACTTGTAGCCGCGGGCCTTGGCCGCGCGCGCCACTTCCTCGATGGTCGAGTGGCCGTCGCTGTAGTTGGAGTGCACGTGAAGGTCGCCGCGGATGTCGCCGAGTTCCACGAGCTCGGGCAGTTCCTTCTCGAGCGCGGCCTCGACCTCTCCCCTGTCCTCGCGGAGTTCCGGCGGGATGAACTCGAGCCCGAGCCTCTTCTGCACGTTCTCTTCGGTCCGACCTGCGACACGCCGCTCGCCCTTGAAGAGACCGTACTCGCTGAGCTTGAGGCCCTTCGACTGCGCGAGCCCGCGGAGCTTCACGTTGTGCGCCTGCGACCCGGTGAAGTACATGAGCGCGGCGCCGTAGACCGAGGGCGGAACGACGCGCAGGTCCATCTGGAGCCCGTCGGCCACGCGGACGCTGGCCTTCGTCGTGCCGGCCGCGAGAACCTCGACCACCCGAGGGAGTTCCGTGAACGCCTTGATGACCGGCGCGGGCGTAGAGCTCAGGGCGAGTATGTCGATGTCGCCGATCGTCTCGCGCCAGCGCCGTATCGAGCCGGCGACCTCGATCTCATCGATGCCGGTCGCCTCTCGAAGCTCCGCGACGGTAGCGAGCGCCGCGGGCAGAACCGTACCGAGGGTCAGGCGCCCGGAGCGTGACTCGTAGACCCTGATGCCCGCCTCGATGTTCTCGACCTTCTTCGCTCCGATGCCTGGGAGCTCGAGTATCTTCTTGCCGCGAAGCGTCCGTTTGAGGCTCTTGATGGACTTGACGTCGAGCTCGCGCCAGAGGAGCCCTATGGTCTTGGGGCCCAGTCCCGGGATCGAAAGGAGCTCAACAAGGCCCTTCGGGATGCTCTTCCTGGCCTCCTCGTACCTTTGCATACCACCGGTCTCGAGGTACTCCTCGATCCCGGCGACGGTTCCCTTGCCTATGCCCTTGATGTCGAGAATCTCACCCGACTCGATGAGGGCGGCGACGTCCGCGGAGAGGTCCTCGATCATGCGCGCGACCCTCCGGTACGTGTTGACCCGGAAGAAGTCTTCTCCGCGTATCTCGAGGATGTCCGCGAGCCGATTGAAGATGTCGGCTATCTCCCGGTTCTTCATTCGATCCTCATTCAGGGGAGCCCAGCTTGGTGCCGCCCGGCGCCGGCCAAGCGCGTCGCTATCCTTTGATGACGCCCAGGGGCTTCAGTCGCGCGACCTTGCGAGCGATCCCGGCGCGGTCCATCACGTCCACGACGTCGGAGACGTTCTTGTAGGCCGAGGGCATCTCCTCGGCGAGCGTTCCCTTGCCGGTTGCCATGACGAAGACACCCATCTCCGTCAGCTCGTCGATGAGCTTCCGCCCCGCGGCTGCCTTCCGCGCCTTCGTGCGTGACATCACGCGTCCCGCCCCGTGGCACGTGCTTCCAAACGTCTCCGCCATCGCGGCGTCGGTACCTACACACACGAACGAGTGCGTCCCCATGTCGCCCGGCACAAGAACCGGTTGACCGATGGAGCGGTACGAGCTCGGGACGTCGGCGTGCCCCGCCGGGAACGCGCGGGTCGCGCCCTTCCGGTGGACGCACAGAGTCTTCGTCTTCCCCTCGACCTCGTGGCGCTCGAGCTTCGCGATGTTGTGGCAGACGTCGTAGACGAGTCTGAGTCCCAGCGACTGCTCGCTTTCGCCGAGCACGGACGCCACCGTCCGCTTGGCGAGCGCCATCATCACCTGCCTGTTGGCCCACGCGTAGTTCGCGGCGCAAGCCATCGCCGCCAGGTAACGCTTCCCCTCGGGGGATTCGACCGGTGCGCACGAGAGCTGTCGGTCGGGAAGCCGTATGTCGTACTTCCTGGCGGCGTCCTGCAGCACCTCGAGGTAGTCGTCACAGACCTGGTAGCCTAAGCCCCTGGACCCCGAGTGGATCATCAGCGTGACGCCGCTCTCAGTGAGGCCGAACGTCTCGGCCGCGCGCTCGTCGTAGACCTCGTCCACCACACCCAGCTCCATGAAGTGGTTCCCGGAGCCCAGAGTGCCGACCTGGTCTAGTCCGCGCTTGATGGCCCGTGGTCCGACGTGCGACGGGTCGGCGGAAGGGAGGCGCCCGCGCTCCTCGGTATGATCGAGGTCCGCGTCAGTTCCGAAGCCCTTCCTGACGGCCCACGAGGCGCCCTCGGTCAAGACCTCGTGGAGCTCGCCCTTCCCGAGCTTGCCTATGGCGCCGCTCGAGCCGACCCCGCACGGGACGTCCCGGAAGAGCGCCCTGGTCAGGTCGGGAATCCTGTCCTGGATGTCTTCGTGAATGAGGCCGCTGGCGATGAGCCGGACGCCGCAGTTGATGTCGTATCCGACGCCGCCGGGCGAGACGACGCCGCCCGCGGACGGGTCCGTGGCCGCGACACCACCGATGGGGAAACCGTAGCCCCAGTGGATGTCCGGCATGGCGAGTGAGCATCGGACTATTCCAGCGAGGTGTGCGACGTTCGCGACCTGGTCGAGGCTCTTCTCACCCCGGATGTGCGGCATGAGCCGCTCGTCCGCGTACACGCGACCGGGCACGTGCATGCCGCCCACCCGCGGCAGCTCCCACAC
>DAOWER010000024.1 GCA_030638405.1 Candidatus Eiseniibacteriota bacterium
AGTAGTTGTGCATGAACAGGACGCCCCGGAATGTCTCGCCGAAGTAGTCCCCGCTCAGCTCCTGTGTCAGCGCAACGTAGTTCGAGTCCGGGTCGAGGTAGGCAAAGACCATGCCCGACAGGCAGCCGTCGGACATCGCCTCAAGGTGGTAGAACGTCCCGTACTGATCAGTCGTGCCCCATATGCCCGCGGGGTGGCCGTCGTCCAGGTACCAGACTTCCGCGGAACATGTGGGAGTCCAGGAGAAGAGAAGAAGGAGGGAAAGCCCCGCGGCCCCACCCATGAGCAGTGCCCGTCGCATGGTGGACCTCCTCCGGGCCGGCTGGCGCAAGCCCGAGGTGTGAATGAACTGTGGTGACCAAGAGTCACCTCGAGTATAGCAGGGTGGCAAGGCCGAGAAAAGGGGATATCCGGCCCACTACGACACCACGAGCCCGGGGGAATCGGGGCCCGCGCTTGGTTGTCCCGGGAATCAGTAACGCCTAGTGCCAGTATCCGGCCACCCAGACGGTGCCGCTCGGCGCCTTCTTCCATTGCCCGGGCGCCCAGGTCTTGCCCTTCTTGTTCTTCATCCAGTGGCCGTCGACCCAGACGTAGCCGTGGCCGTTCCACTTCCAGTGGCCGGCCGCCCAGGTGTACTTGGCGCCGGGCTTGGCGGAACGCACCTCGGTCTTGGCGGTCGGGGGATGGACTGGCACGTGAGTGACAGTCGTGCAACCAGCGCTCATCGCGGTCACTAGACACGCGAGGATGAAGATCTTCACGTGCGTCTTCATGTTCGGCTCCTTGACTGAGGGTCTCGCTCCGTCCGTACCAGCTCAGTCACAGCAAGGTCCGTGCCCGCGCCGCGCTATTACGGTGCTTGTCGCTTCCAGCTGAGCGGATGGGAGTTGGCTGAACACGTACTAGAAGCCGTCTAACGCGGAGTTGCTCTCATGTTCAGGGGGGAGGGCCTCGCCGCTGGCGCCGGCCATTCTGAACACGATAGTGGTGATACTATCTCAGGAGCACGCGCGTCCGGGGGAAGCCCCTCGTCGTATGTACAGCGGGACTAGGCGGGCCCTCGCACTCCGACGAACCATGGATTGACAGTCGATACCTCTCCTGCTATGCTGAAGACGATTCAACCTATTACACAGTTTGTCAAGCGTCGGGCGATCGAGGTGAGCGACGCTTCGCTACCCAAGCACGCTGCGCCTCGCGCACACTGCACTTAGAGCACCTTGACCTGTTGAAGTAACTTGTTCTCACGAAAGGAGGGTGGGTATGCGGGACGGGATCGTACTGAGTCTCATGTCCGTGGCCCTGTGTCTGCTGCTTCTGGCGCCGGCTGCACACGCCGGCGGGGAAGCGTCGACCGAGGGGCACGTGAACGCGGCAGGCTCAACATACCGACTCCGGTCGGCGGTCATCGGCGCGGCCGGCGCTCAGGGCTCGAGTTCGGGCCTTCGCTGTCGGGGAACGCTCGGCCAGCCGGTGATGGTGGGCGCGCGCACCTCGGCGGGACTCGATGTCCGCCCGGGCTTCTGGGCAGTGCCCAAGCTCCCCGCGGACGTCGGGCAGGACAGCTCCGAGAGCGCATCTCCGACACAGCGGACCGCGCTTCTTGCGAACTTCCCGAACCCCTTCAATCCCTCGACGACGATCTGCTACACGCTTGGCGAGGAGGCTCCCGTCGCGCTCACCGTCTTCAACGTCCACGGCCGCGAGGTCAGGACGCTGATTCGCGGGACGGAACAGGCGGGGCCACACGAGGCAGTGTGGGACGGCAAGGACAATCACGGCCGGGACGTAGGCTCCGGGCTGTACTTCTATCTGCTTCGGGCGGGCGACTTCCGGGACACGCGGAAGATGGTCCTGCTCAAGTGAGGAGGGAACCAACATGAGACGCTGTTCAATCTGGCTGACGGTTCTGGTGGTGTTCGTCGCTCTGACGTCCACGGCGGCGGCCGCCGTGCCGCGCCTGATCAACTACCAGGGCGCGCTGACCGATTCCAGGGGCGTCGCCGTTGAGGGCACTCACACGCTCACGTTCTCGCTCTACTCGAGCACGGACGCGGGAGCGATCGCGCTCTGGAAAGAGGAGCACCGGAACATCGACGTCAGCGACGGGCTCTTCCACGTCATCCTCGGCAGTGTCAATCCGATTCCGGACAGGACCTTCGCGTCAGGCCAGCTCTGGATCGGCATCAGTGTGGACAACGACCCGGAGTTCGAGCCGCGCACGCAGATGACGGCGGTCCCGTGGGCGGTCCGGGCGGCCGTCGCGGACGCTGTCGTTGGCGGCTCAGGTAGCGAGCCGGGGCAGATGATTGCCCCCAGTCCTCCGGCGCGGGCCGCACGGGAACTCATGTCCCCAGAGGAATCGGAGCTGCTCCGCTCCGACTTCCTGGACATCTGTGACCTCTACTACGAGCTGGGTGCGCTGATGGAGAACGAGACCCTCCAGATGGTCGCGCTCGACGCCCAGGGCAAGTTCGAGGACCTCAGCTGGCAGGAGCTCTCGATCTTCGGAGAGGTGAGAGAGCCCGCGGCTCTTCTGCGAAGCGCTCTGGGTGAGTTCCACGGGATCGTGCTCTCCGGGATACCGGAAGGGGGAGACCCGGGCTCACCGAAGACCCCCGGCTTCCCTGACGCCGACTACTGGCCTCTGTACGGGAGTACGAGGAACAACCCGACGGCGATGTTTGCGGCGCGCATAGTGCTCAAGCTCGCGCAGGGCGTCTGGGCCGGCGCCAGCAGGGGGTGCGACGAGACCATAGCGGGCTTCAACCTCTCGCTGGCGTGCATCCCGGTGGACATCGTCCTCTTCGCCGCGGAGGAGGTGTACGCCCAGTTCGAGGAGAAGGACAACGACATCGACAGTGCGGAGATCGAGGCCTCCTACGACCGGGCAGGGCACATCCACGGCGACATCGAGCTGGTCCAGGCCACGTCCGACAGTGTCGCGGGTATGGTCTTCATTCTCGGTGCGAAGGTGGACACACTGACCGACAAGGTCGACGCGCTGTTCGACCTGATAGAGCAGCTCAGGGAGACCAACTGCGAGATCGTCCGTCTCCTGCACACGCCGCAGGGACAGCGGACTTCCGACGTACTCCCTTGTGCGGACCAGCCGGGCTATCCATACGACTGGGCGGAGGAGTAGCCGTCGGTCGCTCGGGCTCACCCGAGCGACCACTCAGCGTGGATGCCTGGTGTCTGCATCACGAAGGGAGCGATCATGAAGAGACTGGGTGTAATACTGGTCCTGTCGCTTGTGGCAGTGCTTGCCGCCTCGCCGCACGCCTGGGGTGATTGGCGGCCCGCCGAGCGAACTGAGTTCGGCGCGGGCAAGAACCCCTGCTTCGTCGCGACAGGCCTTCTTGACGGTGACAGCCATCCCGACCTGGTGGTGGCGAACAGTGGGACCACCAACATCTCGGTGCTTCTCGGGAACGGCGACGGGTCGTTTCAGACTCACGTTCTGTACGAGGTCGAGCAGAACCCGCGCGCCGTCGCCATAGGCTATCTCGACGACGACGGGCACGCCGACATCGCGGTGGCCAACTCCCGGATGGACACCATCAACATGTGCTACTGGGTGTCCGTGCTTTTGGGGGAGGGTGACGGGACGTTCGGACCTCGCGAGAGCTACGCCGCCGGGAAAAGGCCGGCTTCCGTAGCGATCGTCGATCTGGGAGGAGATTCTCACCTCGACCTGGTGGTGGCGGACTGCGGCACCACACAGGTCTCCGTGCTTCTCGGGAACGGGGACGGGACGTTCGAGGACACCGTGGAGTACGAGGCCGACCAGAACGCGTACTCAGTGGCCGCGGGCCTCCTGAACGGGGACAGCCACGTGGACCTTGCGGTGGCCAACGTAGGGACCTCGAACGTCTCGGTGCTTCTGGGGAACGGAGACGGGACGTTCGAGCCGAGCGTGGAGCACGAAGTGGGGATGAGACCCAGCTCCGTTGCGATCGGTGATCTGGACGGAGATGGAAGCAGCGACCTGGCGGTGGTGAACGCCATGATAGACACCGCCAACATGTCCTACTGGGTCCATGTGCTCCTGGGCGAGGGAGACGGGTCGTTCCAGGACCCCATCGACTACGAGGTTGGCTGGGCCCCGTACTCCGTCGCCATCGGGCAGCTCGATGGAGGCGGCGATGAGGACCTGGTCGTGGTCAACTGCCTGACCAGCGACATCTCGGTGCTTCTGGGAAACGGAGACGGGACGTTCGAGCCGTCAGTGGAGTATGCAGCCGACCTGAACCCGTACTGCGTTGCCATCGACGACCTGAACGGAGACGGGGACGCCGACCTTGTGGTGGCGAACTCCCGAAGCGACAACGTCTCCGTCCTCATCGGGAACGGGGACGGGACGTTCGAGGGCACCGGAGTGGAGGAGGGTCTTCGCCCGTCGCTCTCACTCGAGGGACCGAACCCGTTCACGTCCGAGGTCACGATGGCCTACACTGTTCCGTCACCGGGCGCGGAGGTGCTCCTGACGGTTCACGACGTCGCCGGCCGTTGGGTGCGGACGCTGGTCGACCGGCGTCAGGTGGGGGGTGACTACCGGGCGGTCTGGGACGGCCGCGACAGTCGGGGTCTCCCTGTCGCATCCGGCGTCTACTTCTGCCGCGCACGGATAGGCGGGTGGAGCGAAACCGAGAAGGTCGCGTTCGTTCGTTAAGCACGGGCAGACTGATACGGAGCGGGACACAATTGAAGGCCCGGGGCGATCTGCCCCGGGCCTTGCTCTCTGCGTGCTCTGCATTCCAGGCAGCCACGCTCCTCCTGACATTCCGTTATCCGTGTTCCGTGCCGTCCCTTGATATCAGTGCGTTTGTGTGGTATCCTACTCGCGCCGTTGACTGGGGAACACTCAGCGGCCACCTCCATGGACCCCAATGACAAAGAGGATGGCGTTCGGCTTGCCCGCATACCCGGCGAGGCCGGGAGGGAGGAGCGAACCATGAGACGCGCGACTGCGCTTGCGGCCGTCGTGTTCGCGCTTGTGTTCTGCGTGAACGCTGCGGCGGACGTTCCGGAGATCATGAGCTACCAGGGCGTGCTCCGGGACGGGAGTGGCAACCCCGTACCGGACGGAAGCTACAACGTGACGTTCAGGTTGTATGACGTGGAGACCGGCGGAACCGCGCTCTGGTCGGAAGGCCAGCCGCTCACGGCCACGGGCGGCATCATCAACGCCTACCTGGGCTCCGTCGTTCCGCTCAACACGCTGGAGTTCGACGTGCCCTACTGGCTTGCCATTGCCATCGAGTACGGCCCGGAGCTGACCCCGAGGACTCCCTTGACGACGGCACCCTATGCCGGTCACGCGGCCTTCGCCGACCGGTGTGACGAAGCCGACGAGGACTGGGAGATCAACGGCGACGACATTCACCACGACGTCGGCAACGTCGGCATCGGTCTGTACCCGACCGACGCGCGCCTCGACGTTGGGACCGCCGTGGGCATCGCCGGCGACTTCTCAAACAATGCGTCCGGGAGCCAGTTCACGGTCCGGGTGGCCAATGGCGGCGGGACCGCCGGAGGTTTCTTCGCGAATCAGAATCCCACGTCCTATCCATCCACTCCCGTCGCCGTCTACGGCTCCGGTGCCTACGGAGCGGGCGGGGGGTTCTTCTACTCAAGCAACGGCGTCGGGGTCAGGGCAGCGACCTTCTCAGGGATTGCCGGGCTCGAGGCCTCTCACAGCGGAACGGGCTACTCAGCTCGCTTCCTGGGCGGCTCCGGCATCTCCGTGCAGGGCGAGGTGGAGACGGACGGTTTCCGCATGGACACCGGTGCAGGGTCGGGCTACGTCCTCACGTCCGACATCAGCGGCGTTGGCACGTGGCAGCCCGCGTCCGGAGGCGCGGACGGCGACTGGACCATCACTGGGAGCGACATGCACTCGACCGTGCCCGGGTTCGTGGGCATCGGCGTGACGCTGCCCACGGCGAAGCTCGAGGTCTACAACGCCACCTCGGAAGAGGCGCTGGAGGTGAAGCACGGCGGCGCGAGCACCAGCCGCGTGGTTAATATCGAGCGCGTGTCGATGCCTTCGGTAGGCAACGACGCCCTCCAGATCGTCATCCCGTCAGGCTCGCCCGACGGCTGCCAGCTCATCGAGGCGGAGCGCGGCGGAGTACCCGTGTTCTACGTCATGGGGAACGGGCGTGTCATCGGGACCGCAGGCGCCTACTTGACCGACGACCTCGAGGTCCACAACGGCCAGCTCCTGGTTGACTACGACGGCGACCACGTCGCCGAGTTCACCACGGTCGACGCCGTCAGCGGATACCACGTCGTGCACGCAGAGTGTATGGACACTGGGCTCGACGCCGACGGCGTCGCCGTCTACGGAAAGTACGAGCAGAATAACGACTACGGGTACGGAGGAGAGTTCTTCGGCGGCTACATAGGAGTGAAGGGCGAGGCGAGCGTCGCCTCGGGGAGCATGGGGCACATAGGTGTCTACGGACGCGCCACGAACGGCGGCATGTTCAACTACGCCGTCTACGGCACCTCGTACGGGCCTGCCTCATACGCGGGCTACTTCTCGGGGGACGTAGAGGTGAATGGGGTGCTGTCCGCCACCACCAAGTACTTCAAGGTGGACCACCCGCTCGATCCCGCGAACAAGTACCTGGTGCACGCGTGCGTCGAGAGCGACGAAATGGTCAACGTCTACAGCGGCAACGTCGTGCTGGACAGCGGCGGCAAGGCGCGCGTGGAACTTCCGGACTGGTTCGAGGCGGTCAACAAGGACTTCCGATATCAACTGACGGCCGTGGGCGCGCCGGGCCCCAACCTCTTCATTGCCGAGAAGATCTCAGACGGCGGCTTCGTCATCAGTGGCGGCGACCCTGGGATGGAGGTCTCCTGGCAGGTGACCGGCGTCCGGCACGACCCGTTCGCAGAGGCGAACCGCATGGTCGTCGAGCAGGACAAGCCGCCGCACGAGATCGGCAAGTACAGGCACCCGGAGCTCTACGGGAGGTCGGAGACGGAGGCAGTGCACTACCTCGGTGACCGGGCGGTCACGACCAGCGGTGGTCTGAGCGAGAGGAGGCCTGTCGAGGCGTTCGACCCGGACGATGGTGAGTAGTCACGGTACAGGCACAGGGTATTCGAGGCATTGAGACAGCACTTGAGAGGAGGCGCGTCATGAAGTGGTTCGCACTTGCACTCGTAGTTCTCGTCACGGCTACGCCCACGGCCGCTCAGTACCAGATCACAGAGAGCGTGATCGGGAGCGGCGGCACCGATGCTGCCGGCGGCGGCTACCAGATGCTCGGTACCGTCGGCCAGCCGGTCATAGGCGTGACCGAGGGCCCGAGCTTCACGAACGAGATAGGTTTCTGGTACATGCCCGGCTGGATCCTGACCGGAGTTGCTGCGGATGAGCTTCCACTCCGTACCTACTTCGGCCAGAACTTCCCCAACCCGTTCAATCCCGTGACCACCATCGGTTATGCCCTGGCCACGCCGGCGCACGTCACGATCAAGGTCTACGACGTCTCCGGCCGCGAGGTCAG
>DAOWER010000121.1 GCA_030638405.1 Candidatus Eiseniibacteriota bacterium
CTTGCCGTTGACATGGACGAGTTCAGAAGGGCAGTGGCCGCCGCCATGGAGCGTCCCGGAGGTCCGGAGGTGAGCGAGGCATGAATCTTATCGCGCGCTGGTTGAGGTGCCCTCCCGCGTTCGCGGCCCTGCTGGTCGTCGCGGTGCTCTTCGCTCCGGCCGCAGCGGCCGACTACGCCGCGCTCGACTGGGTCGTCGATTCGGCGCTGGCTCATCCGCACCTCAGGGGCGCCGAGGTCGCGATCCTGCTCGAGTCCCTCGCCTCAGGGGAGGTCCTCTACGAGCGCAACGCCGATCGACCCATGATACCCGCCTCCAACATGAAGATCGTGACCGGCGCCGCGGCGCTGTCGGTGCTGGGTCCCGACTACCGATTCGAAACGACGGTGTCCACGGACGCCCCCGAGCTCGCGGCGACTCTCGCCGGCGACCTCTACGTCCACGGGACCGGCGATCCGTCCTTCGTGTCCGAGGAGCTCTGGAAGCTCACCGAGTCGATCCGCGTGCTCGGGATAGAGCGCATCGAGGGTGACCTCGTGCTGGACGCCAGCCACTTCGACTCGCTCAACACGACATCTCGTACCGTGGCGAAGGGCGACCGGGCATATCACGCGCGGACGGGCGCGCTGTCGCTGAACTTCAACGCCATTGCGGTCCACACGACACCCGCTGACCGTCCGGGACGTCCGGCCGTCGCCCAACTCGCGCCGAGGACGTCGTTCGTCGACCTGCGGAGCGAGGCCACAACCGGAAGCTCCAAGAGCCGCTCGAGTCTGAGCGTCCGCCGGGCCTTCGAGCACGGGAGGAACGTCGTGACCGTGAGCGGCAGCGTGCCCGCGGGTTCGGGCACGCGTGTCCACTACCGGAGCCTGGACGATGGACTGCGGTACTTCGGCACGGTCCTGCGCGAGTTCCTCGAGTCGGCGGGCGTGGAGCTCGCTGGAGACGTGCTCTTCGCGGCCGCGCCCGAGGACGCGAGAGTGCTCGTAGTGCACGAGTCCAAGCCGCTCTCGCTTGTCGTGCGCGACCTCAATAAGTTCAGCAACAACTTCGTGGCGGAGCAGCTCGTGAAAGCGCTGTCGGCCCACGTCGACGGCGCTCCGGGCACCACCGGCGGCGGCGTCGGGGTCCTCGCGGATTACCTGCGTGCGGCCGGCGTGGACAGCGGCTCGTGTCACATAGAGGACGGGTCCGGGTTCTCGCGCGACAACCGTCTGACGCCGCGGGCGATCACCGCTGTCATCCGCGATGCGCTGTCCGACTTCACTGCCTCGTACGAGTTCGCGGCCTCCTTGAGCGTCAGCGGCACGGACGGAACGCTCGGCGATCGCATGGGCTACGCGGAGCTCAGGAGCGCCGTACGCGCGAAGACCGGACTTCTCGATGGCATCACCGCGATATCAGGCATCATGGAGGACGGGTCGGGCGAACAGGTGCTGTTCTCGATAATCGTCAACGGCTTCAGCTGCGAGGCCTGGAGGGTCCACGACTTCGAGCACAGCGTTCTGGCGGTCATCGGCCGAAGCTGACGGCGCCCTCTCCCTCGCCTTGAGCGCGGTGTTACCGCGCGAATGCACTGGAGACGATCGTGGCAGATTCGAACAGAGCCGGAAGCACCGCGGGGCAGGTCTGGGCGACGGCCCGCGGG
Organism: Candidatus Eiseniibacteriota bacterium; assembly: GCA_030638405.1. Taxonomy (GTDB): domain Bacteria; phylum Joyebacterota; class Joyebacteria; order Joyebacterales; family Joyebacteraceae; genus JALGZG01. The sequence continues at coordinate 1,649 of DAOWER010000121.1, forward strand.
CTCGTCCTCTGGCTCCTTGCGAACTCGCTGGCCGGCGGACTCGTGGGTGTGGCCATCGCGCTGTTCTCGCAGGAGGCGGGCGCCGTGGCCAGGTTCGTCCCCACGGGCATACTCTTCGCGAACGCGATCGGGTTCGCGGCGGGCTTCTCCGCCCGGTTCGTGCTGCCTCGCTACAGCGGGCTTCCGGCCTGCATCCGCCTGCCGCTCGCCATCGTCACGCTGCTGGCAGGAGGCGCGTTCGGGTCCGCTCTCATCATCTTCTGGAATCCGCTCACCGTTTTGTACGAGGGCAGGCTTCTGCTTCTGCTCGTCGTGGTCGACAGCATCATCGCCGTCATCGTGGGCCTGATCATCTACAACTACGAACGCCTGAGAGATCAGATAGAGAAGAGCTACGCCGCCATCGCACGCAACAGGGTCAGGGAAGAGCGATTGCGCGAGCTCGCCGCACGGTCCGAGCTCAAGGCCCTCAAGGCGCAGATCAACCCGCACTTCCTCTTCAACGCTCTGAACTCGATCTCCGCCCTGATCTCGTCCGACCCCGACGCCGCGCAGCAGACCCTCGAGCGACTGGCGGGGATCTTCCGCGGCACCCTGCTCGCCTCCGAGAAGGGCAGCGTGCCCTTCCGGAAGGAGATGGAGCTGGTCGACGCCTATCTGGACGTGGAGCGCGCACGCTTCGGCAAGCGCCTGAGCGTCGAGCAGTCGATCGACCCCGGCGCGCGGGACGTGCCGGTCCCGCCGCTCATCCTCCAGCCGGTGGTGGAGAACGCCGTGAGGCACGGCATCTCGCCGACGGTTGAGGGGGGGACGGTCCGGATAGACGCGAAGCTGGTCGACGGCGCGCTCAGGATCGTCGTCCAGGACGACGGGGAGGGAACCGGTCTCATCGACCTCGAGGAAATGCTGGCGGAGGGCTACGGGCTCCGGAACGTGCGAGACCGCCTCGTCACGCGCTTCGGTCCGGGAGAGTGGTTCAAGTTCGAGAGCTCCCGGGAGACGGGGACGAGGGTAGAACTCGTCCTGCCGCTTCTGGGCGGGACGGAAGCGGAGGGCCTGAACGGAGGGCCGAGCAAGACATGAAAAGGCTGATGAGGGTGCTCGTGGTCGACGACGAGGAGCTGGCCAGAGCGCGGATCAAGGAACTCCTGGCGGATATCCCCGACGTCGAGGTCGCAGGCGAGGCGGAGAACGGTCTGCGGGCGGTCGATGCGGTGGGCGAGCTTACGCCCGACGTCGTCATTCTGGACATACAGATGCCCGGCATGGACGGCTTCGAGGTCGTGGAGGCGCTCACACGCGCTCCGCTCGTCATCTTCGCGACGGCCTTCGACGAGTACGCGATCAAGGCGTTCGAGGTCAACTCGGTC
>DAOWER010000291.1 GCA_030638405.1 Candidatus Eiseniibacteriota bacterium
AGGTATGAGTCGTTCAGCGCCTACGGGAGATCGAAGGCGCGCGTGTTCGAGAATCAGAGCGCTTCGGATTTCGCCGTACTCAACTTCGACGATCCGCGCGTGGCGGCGCTCGAGGCCGACCTGGCTGCCACGGTCATCCCCGTGAGCGCCGAACGCGAGGTCAGACATGGCGTCTTCCTGCGCGGTGACACGATCGTCTCACAGGTGGGTGGCAGAGAGCAGGACGTCGTCCGGGCGAGCGAGGTGGGCATTCCGGGACCCCACAACCTCTCGAACGCGCTGGCGGCGACGGCGGCCGCTGCCGCGGTCGGCGTAACGCCTGCGGATGCAGCGCGGGTACTCGCGGGCTTCAGGTCTCTTGAGCACCGGCTCGAGGAGGCAGGCGAGATCGACGGCGTGGCCTACGTCAACGACTCGAAGGCCACGAACGTCGATTCGGTGGGCTTCGCGCTTCGGAGCTTCGACGCTCCGATCGTTCTCATAGCCGGCGGGAAGGACAAGGGCACCGACTACTCGCCTCTTCGCGAGACCATCGCCAATCGGGTCAAGCGCCTCGTTCTGATAGGAGAGGCGGCGGAGAAGATGGAACGGACGTGCGAGGGCGCGGGTCCCATCGAACGTGCCGCGTCGCTCGGCGAGGCGGTGATGGCCGCGCGCACAGACCCGCAGCCCGGCGACTGGGGTCTTGCGTGGCTTGCGGGCGCTGGCTTCGACATGTTCGACGATTTCGAGGACAGGGGACGGCAGTTCAAGGATCTTGTCGCGGAGCTTTCGCGGCAGGAACGCGCGTCCGCCGCGGGAGGTGGGAAGTGAGAGGGAACGTACGCTGCGATTGGGCGCTGGTCTGGACGACGCTTCTTCTGATCCTCGTCGGGATGCTGACCGTGTACACGGCGAGCGTCCACGTCGCCGAGCACAAGTTCGGCGGCAGCCACGTTTTCCTGGTGAGGAACGCGTTCCGTGCGGCGTTCGGACTGGCCGCGATGGCGTTCGCGTACCTCTTCGACTACAGGTCCTATCGCAGGCACGCGAAGAAGGCGATCCTCCTGGTCATCGTAGTTCTGGTGGCGACGTTGTTCTTCGGAAGGGCCGTGCGTGGCATGCGCGGCTTCCTCCTCATGTTCCAGCCCAGCGAGGTGGCGAAACTGGTCCTCGTGGTCTATCTGGCCGACGTGCTCGCCCGCAGGAAGGACGAGCTTGGGAACTTCGTCCACGGGCTCCTTCCCAGGCTGGGGCTCGTGGCGTGCGTGGTCGGGCTCATACTGCTTCAGCCCGACTTCGGGAGCGCGATCGCGGTCGTGATCCTCTCCCTCGTGCTGCTGTTCCTCGGAGGCGCCAGGCTGTCGCACATCGGCGCCCTGGGGGCGGCCGCGGTCCCGGGCGTTGTCCTCGCGGTGAAGTTCGTGCCTCACATCGCGGAGAGGTGGGCCGTGTGGCGCGCCACCTGCGACCTCACGCTGACGGGAGTCGACACCCGAGGCGCCGGATACCAGATCTTCCAGTCGCTCCTGGCGCTCGGGTCCGGCGGGCTGTGGGGAAGGGGTATAGGGGGAAGCTACCAGCGCGCGTTCATTCCGGACCCGTACACCGACTTCGCCTTCTCCATCTGGGGTGAGGAGGTCGGGTTCCTCGGCACGTTCGGGCTCGTCTGTGTGCTCGCCTTCTTCCTGATCCGCGGGCTTCGGATCGCGAAGCGGGCGCCGGACCGCTACGGCCAGATCCTCGCGTCCGGACTGACCGCGATGGTGACCATCTATGCCGCCATCAACATCGGGGTCGCGACCGCGCTCATCCCGACGACCGGGTTGCCGCTTCCGTTCATCAGCTACGGCGGCTCGTCGTTCATCATCAACATGGTCGCGGTAGGCATCCTTCTGAACCTGTCCAAGCGTCCCGCAATGGCGGGAGGCTCGAGGGTAGTGCCGGCGGAGCTGGAGGGACGGTGGGCGGCTCCGAACGCCGAAAAAGGGAAGAGGTCGTGAGAGTGATGATAGCCGGAGGCGGTACGGGCGGGCACATCAGCCCAGGCATAGCCATCGCCGACGCGCTGGAGCGATCGGCTCCGGGTATCGAGGTGTTCTTCATGGGGCGAAGGGGTTCCATAGAGGAGCGACTCGTCGGCCGCACGGGGCGTGGCTTCGTGTCCGTGCCGTCGATGGGGCTCAGGCGCAGCGCCGACATCAGGAACGTCGCGATGCCGTTCGTGGTGCTCGCGGGCTTCGTTCGTGCCCTGGGCGTTCTCGCCTCGAGGCGTCCGGCAGTGGCGGTCGGCACCGGCGGCTTCGTCAGCATGCCGCCCGTCCTCGCGGCCCGGGCCCTTCGGATACCGGTGGTTCTCCAGGAGCAGAACTCCTATCCCGGGCTCGCGACGCGCGTGCTCTCGCGTTCGGCGGCCTCGGTTCACACGAGCTTCGAGGAGACCGCCGTGCACCTGCCGCGGGCGCGGGAGGTAGCGTTGTCCGGCAACCCCGTGAGGAGTGAGTTCGAGGCGACCGACCGCGCGGAGTCGAGGCGCAGACTCGGTCTCGACCCCGAAGGCACCGTCGTCCTCTTCGTAGGCGGCAGCCGAGGCGCCCGGCGCATCAACGAGGCGGTGGCAAGCGGGGCCGCAAGGATGGCACGGATGGGGATCGAACTCGTGGTCCAGACGGGCGCAGACGACGTCGCGGGCGTGAGGGCGGCCGTGGCCGAGGCGGGCGTGAAGGCGATCGTAGAGCCCTTCTTCGACGACATGGCCACCGCCTACGCGGCGAGCGACCTGGTCGTGTCGAGGTCGGGAGCGACCGCCATAGCAGAGATTGAGATAGTCGGGAGGCCCTCGGTTCTTGTCCCGTACCCACATGCGACCGAGGGACACCAGATGAAGAACGCGCGCGCCGTGGAACAGGCCGGCGCCGCGGTGGTCGTGCCCGACCATGAACTGAACGGCGAGAGGCTCGCCGATGAGATCTCGGAACTGCTGAAGGATGTGGCGCGGTTGGCACTCATGGCCGAGAGGGCCAGGGCGCTCGCGCGGCCCGACGCGGCTGAGCGGGTTGCCGAGGCGGTCCTGGCCCTCGCGCGACGGGGGAGCGCCACAGAAGCGCCCGGCGGCGGCAGTGACGCCGGCGGAAGCGCCGGCGACGGCGGCGGTGAAGCCGCGGCAGACGGGAGAGATGCGCAGTGACGATGTTCGGACGTGTGAAGCACGTGCACCTCGTGGGCATCGGCGGAGCCGGAATGAGCGGCATCGCCGAGGTCCTCCTGAACCTGGACTACGTCGTATCGGGTTCGGACCTCAGGCGCAGCGAGACGACCGACAGGCTGATCTCGCTGGGCGCGCGCGTCAGCTACGGTCACAACGCCGCCAACATCGAGGGCGCGGACGTCGTCGTGGTCTCGACGGCGGTGTCGCGGGACAACCCGGAGATCCTGGCGGCGCGCGAGCGATTCGTCCCCGTCATTCCCAGGGTTGAGATGCTGGCCGAGCTCATGCGGATGAAGTTCTCGGTAGCCGTCGGAGGGACGCACGGCAAGACGACGACGACGTCGCTCATCTCCGCCGTGCTGTCGGCCGGCGGGCTCGACCCGACGGTCGTCGTCGGCGGGAAGATAAGCTCGATGGGCACGGGGGCCCGGCTCGGCGCCAGCGAGTATATGGTCGCCGAGGCGGACGAGAGCGATGGGTCGTTCCTGAAGCTCTCGCCGACGCTGGCGGTCGTCACCACGGTCGACGAAGAGCACCTCGACTACTATTCGGGTCTCGAGGAGATAAAGAGCGCGTTCACACGATTCGCCAACAGCGTGCCGTTCTACGGCTGTTCGATCGTCTGTCTGGACGAGCACAACATCCAGTCGATCATCGGCGACATCGAACGGCGGGTCATCACGTACGGGCTGGCGAGCCAGGTGGACGTGCAGGCGGTCGGCGTCGAGACGTCGGGCGAGCGGACGGCCTTCGGGGTCGTCGCAGGAGGCGAGGAACTCGGCCGGATGGAGATAACCATGCCGGGCCTGCACAACGTCTACAACTCGGTCGCCGCCGTGGCAGTCGGTCTGGAACTCGGCGTTTCCTTCGGAGACATCGCCGAGGCCCTCGGAAGCTTCGAGGGGATATCGCGGAGGTTCGACGTAAGAGGGGAGGCTCACGATGTGCTTGTTCTGGATGACTACGGACACCACCCGGTCGAGATTAGAACGACGCTCTCAGCAGCAGCGTCCCGCTGGAACCGCAGACTCGTCGTCCTGTTCCAGCCCCACAGATACACGCGCACCCAGAAGCTCCTGGAGGAGTTCGGACGGAGCTTCTACGACGCGACAGTCCTCCTCGTAGCCGGCATCTACGCCGCGAGCGAGGAGCCGATTCCGGGAGTGAGCGGCGCCAGCATCGTCGAGGCGGCCCGCAGGCACGGCCACCGCGACGCGGATTACGTGGAGGAGCTGGACGCGCTCTACGAGCGGGCGATGACCGTCATCAAACCGGGCGACGTGGTCGTCACGCTCGGCGCTGGAGACATCTACAAGGTCGGCGAGCGGATCCTCGCGAGCCTCCGCGAGAGGAAAGCCGTGGAGAACGCTTGAGGGCGCTCGGAGTCGCAGTACTGGGTCCCCGCCTGGGGCGGGGACCCCGAACGGAGACAGCGTTGGAGACAGACCCGAAAATAGTCTCTGAGCTTGCGAGGATGGCGCCGGGGCAGGTGCTCGTCGCTGAGCCCATGGCCAGGCACACGTCCTTCGGGCTGGGCGGTCCGGCCGACCTCTTCGTCGAGCCCACCGATCCATCGACGTTCCGTGAGTGCGCCGACTATCTGGCGGAGGCGGGCGTCCCGGTCACTCTGATGGGACGGGGAACGAACGTCCTCGTCAGAAGCGGAGGGATTGAAGGAGCCGTGATGACCGGAATGAAGGCCTTCACCACGCTCACTCCCACCGACTCCGGAGCGCGGGCGGGCGGTGGCGTGGGCCTGCCGAGGCTGCTCTCGTTCTGTGCCGAGCACGGCCTCTCGGGTCTGGAGGGGCTCTCCGGCATCCCTGGAAGCGTGGGGGGCGCGGTGGCCACCAACGCGGGGAGTTTCGGGGTGTCGGTCGGTGACCGTCTCACGGGTATCACCGTGTCGAAGCCGGGTGGGTCATCGTCGTTCGTTCCCCGTGACGAACTGCAGATCGCCTACCGCACGGCCGGGCTCTCTCCCGAGACTCTCATCGAGGAGATAGAGCTGGCTCTCGACCCGGGGGAGCCTGCGGACATCAGGGCGGCACAGCAGGAGACGCTTGAGAGGAAGTGGAAGAGCCAGCCGAGCGGAATGAGGTGCGCGGGGTGTGTGTTCAGGAATCCCGAGGGCGCCGCCGCGGGGAAACTCATCGACGAGGCCGGACTCAAGGGCCTGCGTGTGGGCGGCGCGGTGGTCTCCGACCTGCACGCCAACTTCATTCTGAACGACAGAGGTGCCACCTCGGAAGACGTCGAGGAACTGGTCGAGATCGTGCGTGAGCGCGTCGCTGCGTCGGCGGGCGTCACGCTCGAGCTCGAGATCGAGGTGGTCGGCAGACGGTAGGGACGATCGAGGACGGCGCGAACGGCCGTCCGCACGGACACGAGGACACGCTGTGTCAGGACTTCGCCTGAAGAACAAGAGCCGCAGGGGGAGGGGTGCCAGGACCCGTACCACGCGCCTTGGCGCCCGGACCCGTACCCCGCGTGGCAGCACGCGGACCCGCCGCCGCAAGGCCGGGGGCATCACTTTGCGCCTTCCTCGTGTCGAGTGGAGCATCAAGCGCTTCGCCATCGTCGCGTCGGCACTGATCCTCGTCGCCGGCATGACGCTGGTCATATCGTGGGCTCCCGGATGGGGACGAGCCGAGGAGCGCTTCCTCCTGTTGCGGTTCGAGGTCCGGGGCAACAGGGTTCTGACCGAGGACGAGGTCCTCGAGCTCTCGGGTGCCGTGATGGGCTCGAATCTCCTCGACGTCAGGATCTCACTTCTCGAGGAGGCCGTGGCGGCGTCCCCTCGCGTAGACAGGGTGCAGGTGAGGAGAGTCCTCCCGGACCGCGTGGTCGTGACACTGGACGAGAAGCGTCCGGCCGCCCTCGTGGCGGTGGGCGCCAGCGACGTAGTGGAGGTGACGGATGACGGGGCGGTTCTGCCGGCGGTGGCACAGACCGCGTCGGTCGACCTGCCCGTCATCACCGGGGCGGTGGGGGATGTGGAGCCGGGGATTGCCGAGCTCTCTCCTGAGCTCACCGACGCGCTCGCGCTTCTGGCGCGCGCGCGGGAGGTCTCTGAGGGGCTCTGGATGGATATATCGGAAGTCAGGATTGCGCCGGGGTCGGGTCTGGTCATCTATACGGTAGCCGACGGGGCAGAGATCAGAGTTGGCTCCGGCGCTCTAGGTTCGCGCGACCTCGAACGCCTGTGGCGGGTGCTCATCGATATCCGCGACAGCGGGAGAGAGGCCGAGGCGATAGACCTCAGATTCAAGAATCAGGTCGTGGTGAGGCTTTCGTAGGCGCGCTCACGGGGCGCGCCTGGGAGGGAGGCTCTCTCGTGAGAAGAAGTGAGATCCTGGTTGGACTGGATCTCGGATCGAGCAGGATCAAGGTCGTTGTCGCCGACACCGCCGATCGCGAGCTGCCGGAGATCCTCGGAATGGGGGAGGCGGACTCCCTGGGGATCGAAGCGGGAGTCATCGTGAACATGGAGCGGGCCGCACTCTCCATCCGTTCCGCAGTAGAGGACGCGGAGGAGAGCGCGGAGGTCGACATCGGTCGGGTCCTGGTCACGCTCGACGGCGAGCACATCAAGGGCATCGACAGCCGCGGCGTCGTGGCCGTCTCACGCAGCGGGGGTGAGATCGCCAGGGCCGAGGTGAACGCGGTCCTTGATGCGGCGAAGACGCTGGCGCTTCCCGTCGGCAGGACGATTCTCGATGCCAAGGCCCAGGAGTTCTTCGTCGACGGGCAGCGCGGCATCAGAGACCCGATCGGGATGTCGGGAGTGCGCCTCGGTTCGAAGGTCCACATAGTCACGGCGTCCCAGCAGGCCGTCGACAACGTGGTCAGGGCGGTGCGGCGGGCTGGGCTGAAGCTCTCCGGCATGTCCTTCAAGTCGCTTGCGGCGGGAACGGCCGTGCTGTCTGAGGACGAGAAGGAACTGGGGGTGCTTCTCGTCAACCTCGGCGCCGGGACCACCGGCCTCGCTCTGTACCACGGCGGGACGGTCAGGCACACGGGCGCCATCGGATGGGGAGCCGCCAGCATAACCAGCGACATAGCAGTGGGTCTCAGGATGCCGATCGCAAAGGCCGAACTGGTCAAGCGCGAGAGTGGATCGGCCAGCGCCTCGATGGCCGCGGACGACGTGGTCGAGATCCCGACGGTGGGCGGCCACCCGCCGCGGGAGAGCTCGGGTCAGATACTGGCCACCATCATCGAGCCGAGGATCCGCGAGATATGCGAGATGGTCATGAACGAGGTGCGGAGCACCGACTACTGGGGGAGGATCCCGGCGGGAGTGGTGCTGACCGGAGGGGGTGCGAAGCTCAAGGACGTCACGGTCCTTGTGGAGGAGGTGTTCGGCGTGGGGGCCCGCATCGGGCTGCCGGACCGGGTCTCGGGACGCTTCGACGCCATCGTCGATCCGGCCCACTCGGCCGCCGTTGGAGTCATAATGTCGGCTACCGACCCGGCCTCGGCAAGGCCGCGCCTGGACAAGCCGTTCGCTGGAAGAGTCCAAAAGGTACGTCAGTGGGTGGACAGCCTGCTTTAGGAGAGGGTGGACGAATGACGAAGAAGAAGGGAAGCACGACGAAGAAGTCCGCGGTGCGGAAGAAGAGCCGGAGCTCGCACGACACGGGTGGAATGAAGCTCCAGTTCGACTTCGAGCCGGACATGAGCGCGAAGATCAAGGTGGTGGGTGTCGGAGGCGCCGGTGGAAACGCCATCAACCGGATGATAGAGTCCGGGTTCACGGGCGTGGACTTCGTCGCGATCAACACCGACGCGCAGTCGCTCGGGTGCTCGCTCGCGCAGAACCAGATTCAGATCGGCAAGAGGCTGACGCACGGGCTCGGCTCCGGCGGCAATCCGGAGGTCGGGCGGAAGGCGGCCGAGGAGGACGGCGAGCACGTCGCGGCGGTCCTCAAGGGCGCCGACATGGTGTTCGTAGCCGCTGGAATGGGCGGTGGGACTGGCACGGGCGCGGGGCCGACCGTCGCGAAGATGGCGAAGCAGATGGGCGCGCTGGTCGTCGCCGTGGCGACGAAGCCCTTCCTGTTCGAGGGGCAGTACCGCATGCGCCAGGCCGTCGAGGGGCTCCGCCTGCTCAAGCAGGAGGTCGACACGGCCATCGTCATCCCCAATCAGCGTCTCCTGGCGGTCGCCAGCAAGAACACGCCGGTCCGCGAGGCGTTCCGCATCGCCGACGACGTGCTCCTGAGAGCGACGCGCGGCGTGTCCGACCTCATCACGGTTCCCGGACTCGTCAACCTGGACTTCGCCGACGTGAAGTCCGTGATGACCGAGATGGGTGACGCGGTGATGGGAACCGGCATCTCCAGCGGGAAGAACAGAGCGGTCGAGGCGGCGCAGCAGGCCATATCGAGCCCGCTTCTCGAGGA
>DAOWER010000190.1 GCA_030638405.1 Candidatus Eiseniibacteriota bacterium
CCCGGCACGAGCAGCACCTTGAGTTCCTCGCACTGCTCATCGATCATGCGGCGCGCATCGCACGCGTCAGGCAGCACGAACCAGATGAACATCCCCTCCGTGGGAACATTGAACGAGACCTCGGGCGGCAGGAACTCTTTCGCACCGTCGATCATCGCGTCGCGGTTCGTGCGGTAGAACTCGCAGTTCTGCTTTATGTGTGCGCGAAACGCGTCGTGCCCCGCGGTGGCCATGTACTTGTGGAGAAGCGACTGGATGAACGTGCTCGTGTGGAGGTTCGACGACTGCTTGAAGAGCACGAACTGCCGGATGACCTCAGCCGGACCGGACGCGTAGCCGATGCGCAGACCCGGCGCGAAGATCTTCGAGAAGCTGTCCAGCCTGACGACGCGCCCTTCCGTGTCCATCGATTGAAGCGACGGCAGCACCGGCGAGTCGCCCAGCTTCACAAGCTGGTAAGGGTCGTCCTCAAGCACCAGGACGTCGAAGCGCGACGCTATCCTCATTATGTGCTCGCGGCGCGGCTGCGACAGCGCCACGCCGCCGGGATTGTGACCGCTCGGCACAGTGTAGATGAACTTGGGCAGTCTGCCACCGGCGTCGGCGATCCGACTGAACTCGTTCTCGAGCGCCGCCGTGACCATGCCGTCCTCGTCCAGCGGCACGGCAACGAAGTTTTTCGTGAATGACTTGAACGCCGACAGCGCACCGGGGTACGCGGGCTCGGAGAGCGCGATGCTGTCGTCCGGGTCCGCGAACAGGTAGGGCATGATGAAGAGGCTCTCCTGGCTCCCGTTCGTGACGACGAGCTGCGACGCGTCGAGCTCAACGCCGTCCTTCTCGCGATGCCAGGCGATCAGTTCTTCCCGCAGCCCCGCGTGGGCGTCCGAGGCGCCGTACTGCGAGGCGACTGTGAGTTCCGAACCCTCAAGCCAGCTTTTCGAACCGTCCTTGAACCTCACGTCGACACGGTCAAAGACGAACGTGCCCGGATTGGGATAGCCTCCGCCCAGCGAGATCATCCCCTCTATCTTGAGATACTTGAGAAGCTCGCGGATGGGCGAGGGCTCCTTCCCCCTGGCCCGCTCGGCGAGGCGCGACTCCACATTGAGCAACGTGTCCCCCTGTGATGACGGATGTTGTTGCGCCGGAATAGAGGAGTATATCCTGCACGGAACGGGGGGTCAAGAATCAGGGCATCCACCCTCCTCCATTGACAGGCGTCTCCGTCGGGAATATGCTGATGTCACCCCTCCGAAGCCTCTCCGCAAGGAGAAGAGCCCCTGGGAGAAGAATCCGCATGACTCTGAGAGATCACGCCGCAGGCCGTCTTTGGCTCGTCCTGACACTGGGCATCACGATTGCCGCCCTTGCTGCAGTGCTTGCGCTCTCCGGCTGCTCGAGCTCTAACCCAGCCGCACCTTCGCTCGCCCAGTCGTACCTGGTCGACCTCGAAGGCAACGGCGACTTTCTGACCATTCAGGAAGGCCTGAACGCCGCGAGCGACGGCGACACGGTCTTCGTCGCGCCCGGCGTGTATACTGGCCGGGGCAACAGGAACCTGACCTTCGGCGGGGTGAGCACCGTCGTCATAGGGACCGGGTCCCGCGACGAGACGGTCATCGACTGCGAGGGCTCCGGCCGCGGGTTCTACATCGGCGGGGGCGCGGCCCCGATCATCGAAAACCTGATGGTGACCAACGGCGACACGATCAAGGGTGGGGGCATATGCCTGGAGGGCACGTCGCCCACGCTCCGGAACGTGCGCTTCGTCCGAAACGCCGCGCTCGACGGCGGCGGCCTCTACAGCCGCAACGGGTCGCCCACGCTCGAAGACGTCCTGTTCGACGACAACACGGCGGCCATCCAGGGCGGAGGTATGCTCTGCGTCAGCTCATCGCCCACGCTCAGCGATGTCGTCTTCTTCCAGAACGCCGCGCAGGGCTCGGGAGGCGGCATGGCCTGCGTGTTCTCCTCACCAGCCGTTTCGGGATGCGTCTTCCGCAGAAACTCGGCCGTGTTCGGAGGCGCGATCTACTGCGGCGAGTCGAGCCCGAGCGTCACCTCGTGCACCTTCGTAGAGAACGAGGGCTCCCATGGCGGCAGCATCTCCTGCGTCGACGGGTCCGCTCCGGCGATCACGCACACGATCATCGCGTACAGCGCTCCCGGGGAGGCGCTTTTCTGCGATGACAGCGAGCCCTTCACGACGCTCTCGTGCATCTTTGCCAACGGGGAGCTGAACGAGCTCTGCGGCACATACTCGACGAGCATGCTCTACGTAGACCCGCTCTTCTGCGACCTCGAGAGCGGTGACCTGACGCTCAGGGCCGTCTCGGTGTGCCTGCCCGAGGGCAACTCGTGGGGCATCCAGATCGGCGCGTTGGGCGCGGGGTGCGAGTAGTTACTGACCCTGAAGGATCTCCCGTCGGCGTCGCGTGGTGCTCGCGTTCCCTCGGTTGCTTCACCATTGACCGTTCCAACACCTATCGTGTAGACTAGAAGATGTCGCTCCCCTGTGAGACCTTCCTTCCTCAGTAAGGAAGCCGACATGCGACGCGTCTCACTGATTGCCATTCTCCTCACTACAGTCGTTGTTCCCGCGGCGCGAGCGGAGACCATTGTCGTCGACTGGCGCGGCGGCGCGGACTACGAGACCATCCAGGACGGCCTTGATGCCGCGGGCGATGGGGACGTGGTCCTCGTTGCCGATGGCACGTACACTGGGCTTCACAACACCGAGTTGGACTTCCACGGCGGGCGCATATCCCTCCGGCCTGTTCCCGGGTCCAGAGACGACACGATAATCGACTGCGAATGGGCCTGTCGCGCGTTCGAGTTCGACGACGGCGAGGACTCACTGGCGGTGGTCGAGGGACTCCACATCGTCAACGGCATGGCCAGCACGGGCGGGGCCGTGCTCATATCCAACTCCTCGCCCACCTTCAAGGACTGTACGATCCACCTTTGCATCGCGCCCTACCTGGGCGGGGGCGTCGCCGTGCTCGGCGGCGATCCCATCTTCGACTCATGCAGGCTCTCGTACAACACTGCCGACGACGGCGGAGCTGTCGCCGTCGTCAGCGGCTCGGCGACAATCCGCGGCTGCACGCTGCTCGACAATAGCGCGTTTGATGAAGGTGGGGCCCTCTTCTTCACCGATTCCTCAGCCGTCGTCAGGGCGTGCACCTTCACGCGCAACTCGGCGATTGACGGCGGAGTGGCGCGCGTCCTCGGAACGCAGGTGGACTTCGAGGACTGCAGCTTCGACGATAATGAAGCCACACGGGGAGGCGCCTTGAGTCTCAGAAGACCTTCGATGGTCAGCGTGTCGGGGTGCAGCTTCGTTGGGAACAGCTCATCAGGCTACGGCGCGGCCCTGCACATGTACGGATGCTCACCCTCTATCTCGAATTGCACCTTCACGAAGAACGCGCCGACCGGCGGCGGCACGGTCTGGGGCGAGTACTCTTCCCCCGTCCTGAGCTGGTGCACGTTCTGGGACAACAAGGGCACGTACGAGCCGGACATCGGACACGACGTCGAGCTCTATCACACGGATATCGGGAACGCGCTCATCGAGAACTGCACGTTCTGCGGCTGGCGGATGAACTCCAGGGACGATGGGGCGCTTCTGAGGTTCGGCGACTGCGAGCCGCTCGTCGAGCGCAGCATCATCGCCTTCTACAACCACGGGCCTGGCATCACCTGCGCGGGAACGGGGGAGCCGACGATCAGACAGTGTGTCGTATTCGGAAACGTCGGAGGCGACGAGATCTGCGGCGACGACCCGTACAACAACATGTCGCTCGACCCTCTCTTCTGCGGGTTCTGGGAGGGCGATATGACGCTATGCGCCAACTCACCCTGCCTGCCCGAGTACAACCCCTGGGGAGTCCTCCTCGGTGCGCACGACCTGGGCTGCGGCGAATGTGAAACGCCGGTCGAACACGCGTCCTGGGGGACAATCAAGGCTATGTTCAGGTGAGGGTATGATGAAGCTCTCCGCCAGAATCCTGCTCTGCCTCCTCGCGATCGGCGCGCTCGCGCCGGAGGCGGGGTCCACCATAATCACGGTAGACCTCAACGGACAAGGCGACTACTCGACGCTCTTCAACGGCATCTACTGGTCGGCGGCCGGCGATACGGTCCTCGTGTATCCGGGCGTCTACACCGGCCCCGCCAACCGCAACCTGACGTTGCCGGCGAGGGACTTCACGCTGATGTCCCGCGATGGTCCCGAGATGACGATCCTGGACCTCGAGGGGTCCCCTGGTATCGCTATCTCCGCGGGCCAGACGACTTCCATGGTGGTAGACGGTTTCACTTTCACGAGCGGAGACGCGTTCTTCAGCGACTACAGTGTGCTGGCGGGAGACAACGCCGGATGTACGATCAGGAACTGCATCGTTCATGACAACGCCAGTCTGGAGGTGCTGGGTGCCGGGACGAAGCTGATCGAGGACTGCACGTTCACGCAGAATCGACGTGGCATTGACATCGAGGACCCTGACCACGTGACCGTGCGGGACTGCGTGTTCAGAGGCAACGATACGGGACTCGCGCTCTCTGCCCTGTCGACCCCCCCCCACGAAGTCTCGATCGTCGGCTGTGATTTCGACGCCGAGACGCGCGCGCTCTTCCTTAGCACCTGCGGGTCCGTCCTGGTCGACAGCTGCTCCTTCTCGAACAGCACCCACGGACCGTATTCCTGGAACACCGGCACGAGCATCGAACTGAAGACGCAGACCGGTGCGGACGTCCACATCAGGCGCTCGAGCTTCACGGACAACCACTCGACTCGCAGCGCGGGCGTGATGTCGTTCCTTGCGTACAACGGCTCGATATCGGTTGACGATTGCGTCTTCACGGGAAACTCGGCTGAAGGAGCGGGCGGGGCGATCTGGAACCGCGGATACTACTACCCCCTGTACGGCTTCATCGTGGTTGACAATTGCTCCTTCACCGGCAACTCGGCTGGAGGAACGGGCGGGGCGATCTGCAATGGTGGACGGTACTTCACCGTGTCTGGATGCTCGTTCCTCAGGAATACGGCAGAGGCCGGTGGCGCTGTCTACACCAGTGACGAGAACCACACCGGGATGACGTCGATCGTCGACTGCGTCTTCGTGGACAACGAAGCCGAGGAGGGGGGCGCGGTCGCAGCGGCGCTCGAGAAGACCGCGATCACGAGCTGTGAGTTCACGGGGAACTCCGCCGACATGGGCGCAGCGATCTTCGTCAGAGAGACTCTGACTGAGGTAACCGACTGCCTTTTCTCGGACAACAGAGCGCACATCTGGGGAGGAG
>DAOWER010000206.1 GCA_030638405.1 Candidatus Eiseniibacteriota bacterium
CGTAGAACCGCAGATTGACGACGGGGGAGCTGTGGTTCTCCTCCAGAATGACGGTCATGCCGTTCTCGGGCAGGACCTTCCTGAACGGTTCCCCTGCCTGGGCGGCGCCGGCGAGCACCAGCACCGTGAGCGACGCCAGCACGATCAGGCGTGTGGTGGGTCTCATGTCTTCTCCTTGTGGATGTCGCCCCCGGCGGGGGCGTAATACACGGCCGGCGGGTCCGCCACCGGCGGGCCGTCAGGCCGGTCTTCCGCTGCTCGTGAACTTGGACTCAACTATAAGGCCGGGGGTTGCACCGGTCAAGTGAGCCGAGCGGCCCCCGCTACCACGGCCCGCGGGGGGAGCGGGCGGTGTTCGACCGGCCCGCGGCGCTCACGGGCGTTGATTCGGACGCCCCGAGCGGATAGGATACGTGAAGGTCACCGCCGGGAGCGTCGTCGGAGTCGCCGGCGCTCCTCCGAGGCGGCCCTTTGGTTCCTGGCATCCCGCACACCAACCCTGGACTTCCACGTGAATGAGCTGACGAGACTCGCAACACAGGCGGCAAGAAGCGCCGGGGCCGTCATACTGGACGGTTTCGAGAAACCCCACGATACTTCCATGAAGGGGAGGCGCGAGCTTGTCACCGAAGCCGACCGAGCGTCCGAGGAGATCATCATCCGCGCGATCGCAGACGTCTGTCCGGACGACCTGATCATCGCGGAGGAGACCGCGCCCGAGCTCGCGGAATCGTCGAGGGTCTGGATAGTCGACCCGCTCGACGGGACGAACAACTACGCCCACGGGTACCCGTTCTTCGCGGTCGCCATCGCGTTGGAGGAGGAAGGTGAACTCGTCGCGGGCGTCGTCTACGATCCGCTCAGAGACGAGATGTTCGTCGCGGAGCGGGGGCGGGGCGCTTCCGTCAACGGCCAGCCGATGCGGGTCTCGGCCAACGCCCTTCTGCTCGAGTCACTCGTGGCTACGGGGTTCCCGTACGACCGCACCGATGACTCCGGCAACAACCTCGACAACCTCAACCGCTTCATAGTCGCCGTTCGGGGAATAAGGCGTGGAGGGTCGGCCGAGCTCGATCTCGTCTACGTCGCCCGCGGCAGGCTCGACGGCTTCTGGGAGCAGGGGCTCAAGACCTGGGACGTCTCGGCGGGAGGGCTCATCGTGCTCGAGGCCGGCGGCGTGGTCACCAACTTCGGCGGCGACGCATGGGACCACCGCCGGGGCGACGTCGTCGCGACGAACGGCCTCATCCACGCGCAGATGCTCCAGCTCATCAGGTAGATCGTTCGCCTCCACGGGCCGCCCACTAAACCCGCGGGGGCCCCGTGTGGTCTGACAATGTGTGTGTGGGGAGGCGCTTCCGGCCCCGACGGCCGATTCCGAGAGATATCCTGTACCGACACGGAGGGTGATACGTGAACTGCACCAGGCCCGTGCGGGCGCAGACGTGGTCCCGCCTGGGGGCAGGCCCGCTTGTCGTTGTGGCGCTGGTCGCGTGCCTGCTGGCTCCGCCGGCGTCCGTCGCGAAAGAGATTCACGCGCTTCACACCGCGGCTCCGCCCGTGCTGGACGGCCGCCTGGACGACCAGTGCTGGGTCGACGCAACTCCATCCGGCGACTTCTACCTGCGCCACGGGGACGGCGACGCGCCGAGTCAGGAGACGCTCGTTCGCGTGTGCTACGATGCGAAGCACCTCTACGTGGCGTTCGAATGCTTCGAGGACGACATGGGGAACCTGTCGGCCGCCGTCGCGCACCGCGACGCCGACGAGCTGGGCGAGGATGATATGGCCGTCCTCGCGCTCGACACCTACCACGACGAGCGTAGCTCGTACGTATTCGCGTGCACGGCCCTCGGAACAGAGAAGGACTTCCACACGAGCGAGTGCGGGCGGTCCCAAGACGTCGGGTGGGACGCTGTCTGGTCCGTGGCGACGGGCCGTGAGGAGGATCGCTGGACGGCCGAGTTCTCCATTCCGTTCTCCGAGCTGCGGTACAGCGCTGGCGACGAGATGGTGTGGGGCGTCGACTTCAGGAGATCCGAGCGGCCTCACCGCGAGTTCTCGAGCTGGTCGAATCCGGACGGGCCGACGCTGGACCCGTCCTGCTACGGTGACCTCATCGGGCTGTCGGGCCTCGACGTGTCCCGCGGCCTTCGCCTGATGCCGTTCGTCACGGGCAAGTACGACGTGTCGAATCTGTACGATTACCCTCTGGAACCCGGCGATGCCGACTGGAACACGCACCCCGACGCCGGGCTGGATGTCCAGTACGACCCGCTTCCCAACACGACGATCAACCTGACACTCAACCCAGACTTCGCCCAGATTGAGGCCGATCCTAATCAGATTAACCTGACGGGTGGTGAGCTCTTCCTGGAGGAGCGCAGGCCGTTCTTCTCGGAGAACGCCGACATTTTTCGCATGCCGCTGCCGCTGCTCTACACGCGCAGGATGGAGGACATCGTCTTCGGAGGGAAGGCCACGGGCAAGGCGGGCGGCGCGAGATTCGCGGCGCTGTACGTGAGCTCCAACGACCTGCCCCGCGACGAATACGGAAACGCGCTGACCGACACGCTGGGCTCAACGCTCCGACCGGGCACGAACGACTACGTCGCCGGTATCTATCGGCACGACCTCGGGGGCAACGCGACGCTCGGGGTTTTCGCCGCGACTCGTCAGGGAGAGGATGATCACGGCAGCGTTGCGGCCCTGACCGGCGGACTTGGCGTCTTGGAGAACCTGCGGCTGACCGGACTCGCTGCGATCACCGAGCGGACGGAGCCGGGCGGTGACGGAGAGTCCTACGCGATCAACTGGTCGTACGAGAAGCCGGGGTGGTACGGCGAAGGTGAGCTGGAGTGGCTCGGAAGGGATTTCGACCCCGAGACGGGGTTCTTCCTTCCCAAGTGGCAGAACCGGCGGGGCTTCAACAGCTTCCTGAGCCGCGGGATCGAGCTGTCGGACACATGGCTTGACCACCTGGACCTCAACGTGTGGGGAGGACGGTACGACTACCTCGATGGAGGCATTCAGGAGTACTGGGGCGGGGGTGAGCTGGGGATGCTCTTCATGAGCGGGAACCTGCTCGGAGTCGAGTTCAACCGGGCCCACGACACCTACTACTACCCGGACGACCCGGACAGGTCCGAGTTCACTATCTACGTTGTCACGGGAGCAACGGTCTGGGAAGGGTACGTCGCGGCGCTCGTGCTCGGCGACTATCACGGGTCGGACATCCTGCGCACGCGGGTGGGCGGCCGGCTCCAGCCCATCGAGCCGGTGACCGCCGAGTTCAACGTGCGGTCGGCGCACCTCAGGGGCCAGGAGGATCAGAACTGGTGGGTGGGGGACCTCAAGACCAACTACCGGGTCTCGAGCACCATGTTCGTCCGGAACATCATCAGGGGATCGCACTTCTCGGAGAGCGCCGGATCTGAAAGCGCCGAGGACGAGGTCAGCGAGCAGCGCTTCGACCTCGATCTCCTCTACGGCTGGGAGTTCAGCCCGGGCAGCATGCTGTACGTGGCCTACACGCAGCCGTTCGAGCGGGCGGGCGGCGCGACCGAGGTCCTGGACCCCGTGGCGACCGTCAAGCTGTCCTATCTGATGAACCTGTGACGGGGATTCCGGGCAGTTCTGCGGCCGCCCGGGCCGTCGTCCCGGGCGGCTGCGTCGCATCCTCACGCGTTCCCAACTTGATTCCCGCCCGCCCGAGGCAATATACTCGCTGCATTGTACGTCCGATGCCGAAATGCGTTCTCGGGAGATACCGATGAACCTAGGAAACGTCTGCGTCGCTCTGACGCTGGCCGCCTTGCTCGCGCTGGCGCCGGCCGGCGGTGAGGCCCTCGCAGGCGAGCTGAGCATGGACGAGGCTGTTGAGCTGGCGCTCGAGCGCAACCTCTCCCTCGAGGCTGCGCGCCAGGATTACGAGTCCGCCAAGTGGGGGCTGCGCGGCGCGCGCGCGTCGCTCTTCCCGTCAGTTGGCCTCTCGTCAACGGCACGCCGTGTTGACCAGGATACATACAGGCGCGCCAATGCCTCTCTGGGGTTCGCCGAGGCGATGGGCATCGAGGTCGAGCCCTTTCTCTACGAGACGACCTACGAAACCGGCTTCCGGCTGAACGCGCCCATCTGGAACGGGCAGCTCTGGGGAGCGGTCGGCGTTGCCGGAGGCGCGCGTGACGCGGCCGGCCACGCCTACAAGGCGAGGAGGCGCTGGGTCGTTGCGGAAGCGAAGGTTGCGTACTTCGACGTTCTGAGGACCGAGGCTCTCCTTTCGGTCTCGCTCGACGCGGTAGACGCCGCAAGGGAGAACGCCGAGGCAGCCGGGCGGAGACATGATGTCGGACTGGTCCCGCTGGCGGAGGTGCTGCGCTGGCAGGTGATGACGGCGGAATACGAGAAGGTGCTGGCGGACGTGGAGACCGCGGTCACGATGGCTCGCACGCAGCTGGCGAACGTCCTCGGACTGCCGCTGGATCTGACCTTCGAGCTCTCGGCCGTCGACCCGGCGGCGCTGGACACCCACTACGCGGAGCTCGCGTGGCTCACCGCTCCCGGCTACCTGACGGAGTCCCGTGCCCGTGAGCTTCTCGCGGGCAACCCGGATTACGAGGGCCTCGCCGACATCACCAGGATGAGCCGCGCGGGAGTCAGCGTGGCCCGTGGAGCGTTCACGCCGTCGCTCAATGCCTCGGGCAGCTACGGCTGGAGGGCGGACGACGACATCGAGCCGGACGACGATGCCGCGTGGTCCGTGACGCTCGCGCTCGACCTCCCGATCTTCACGAGCTTCAAGAACCTGTCGGACTACCAACAGAGCAAGAGGGACTACCTGGCCGCGAGCAGACGGCAGGAGGACCTCGAGCGTTCCATGATCGCGGGCTTGAGAGGCGCCGTGTCGGCGCTCGTGTCCAGTTCGAAGGCGCTGGTCGCGTCGGAGAAGCTGTCCGACCAGTCCGCCGATCACCTGAAGACCGTGACCAACAGGTACAACGAGGGCATGGCGCCCCACACCGAGTTCGCCGACGCGCAGGTCATGTTCGACAGGAGCCGGGTCGGCTACGTCAATGCGGTCTATGATGGTCTCCTGGCGGTCGCGGAGATTGAGCGTGTGCTGGGGGACGCGCCCGCTGGGGACGCACCCGCCGAGGACGCGCCCGCTGAGGACGCGCCCGCTGAGGAACCGGGAGAGTGACGATGAAGACATCACTGATGGTCGCCGGGTCAGTGCTTGCCGCCACCATTCTTGTGGCCGGCGGGTGCGGGCCGCGTGGAGGTCCCGGGGAGGAGCGGGCCGTCGAGCGTGTTCCCGTTCGGGTCGTTGAAATTGTGACCGGGCCGGTCACGGCGACCGTGACCGCGACGGGTACGATCAACGCCAGGGATGACGTTCCGATCAGCGCCGAGGCGGGTGGACGTGTTATCGAGGTGGTGGCTCGGGTGGGGGACAGAGTGTCCGAAGGTGATGTTCTGGTGCAACTGGACGGCGAACTCGCTGAACTTTCGCTGCGCCAGGCCGAGGCTCAGGTTCTTCTTGCCGAGGCCGAGCTGGCCGACGCCGAGGTCGGCCTCGAGAGAGCACAGAGCCTCTGGGAGAGCGGCGACATAGCGGCCGCCGAACTGGAGGGCTCGGAACGCCGCGCCAAGTCCGCGCGCGCGTCCTTCGCGGCGGCGTCTGCCGGGCTGGGCAGCGCCCAGCGGCAGCTCAGGAATACCGAGATCAAGAGCCCCATCGACGGCTCCGTGGCGTTCGTGTATGCGGAAGAGGGTCAATTCATAGCAGTGGGCACGCCGGTCGCCCACGTGGTCAACGACGACGTTGTCGAGATCGACCTCGGGCTGAGCGAAGACCAGGTGCCCGACATCCGTCCGCGCCGAACCGCCACGGTCCGCGTGCGCGCGCTTGCCGGAGAGCTCTTCGATGGGAAGGTCGAATACGTCGGCAGGCGCGCTGACGATATGACGAAGACGTATCCCGTCAGGGTCGTCCTGCGAAACTCCGCTCATCGACTGCGCGCGGGAATGGTCGCCGAGGTGACGATCGCCGCCAAGGAGTTCAGCGACGTCGTGGTCATCGAGCGCGACTGGGTCGTCGAGCGCTACGGCGAGCCGGGTGTCTATGTCGCCTCGGACTCGCTTGCCGTCTTGAAGCGCCTGGTGCTGGGGAAGGTCGTCGGGGACCGCGTCATCGTTACGTCCGGCCTTGCGCCCGGCGACCTGATGGTCACCTTCGGACACGACCGGCTGACGGAGGGTTCCCTGCTCGATATCAAGGGTGCGCCGGGGGACACCGCGGACCAGCACGCCTCCGGGAGCGATGAGAGATGACGATAGGCGAGTTCTCCGTAAGACAGCCTGTCCTCGTGAATCTCGTCTTCATCGCCGTCGTCATCGTCGGGCTGTACACCTTCTTCAGCATGCCCGCCGAGCTCCTCCCGAACGTCAGCATGGACGAGGCCATCGTTGTCGTCGTCTATCCCGGCGTCTCCCCGGAGGAGATGGAGACCCTCGTCACGAAGCCTCTCGAGGAGGAGATCGAGGGTGTCGACGACGTGGACTACGTCGCGTCGACGTCTGGCGAGAGCCGCGCGGTAGTGGACGTCCGCTTCAAGCCGGGCCTCTCCGACGAGGAGTTCGACAGACGTCTGCTCGATCTCAGGGCCGCAGTCGACAACGCTCGATCGAAGATCCCCGATGAGGCCGAGGACCCCCGGGTCATTCCCATCAAGCTGGGTGAAGTCATCCCGATCATGGCCGTCAGTCTCGGCGGCGAGGTCAGCGACACCGCTCTGCGGGAGATCGGTGAGGATCTGAGGGACAGGGTCCTTGACGTGAGCGGAGTGCGAAGCGTCGAGATCGTCGGCGCCAGAGAGCAGGAGATCTGGGTCGAGCTGGACGCCGACCGACTGGCGTCCTACAACATCCCAGTGAGCCGCGTCGTCGGCTCACTGGCCGCGCGCAACATGAACGTGCCGGGTGGAACGCTCGATATCGGAGCGTCCGAGTACATCGTGCGGACGCTCGGTGAGTTCGAGGATCTTCAGGACATC
>DAOWER010000066.1 GCA_030638405.1 Candidatus Eiseniibacteriota bacterium
GTAGAGGGTACGTCCCCTCCTGCTCGATCGGGTTCTGCGTTGCCAATACCAGAAAGGGCTCTTCAAGCTTGAACGTCTCCTGCCCGATGGTCACCTGGCGCTCCTGCATCGCCTCGAGGAGCGCGCTCTGCACCTTGGCAGGCGCGCGGTTGATCTCATCCGCCAAGACCAGGTTGGAGAAGATGGGCCCCTTCTTCGTCGTGAACTCGCCTGTGGACGGCATGTACACGAGCGTACCGATGAGGTCGGCAGGCAGGAGGTCCGGTGTGAACTGAATGCGCTGAAACTTCGTCTCCACCGCAGCCGAGAGCGCTCGCACGGCGAGGGTCTTGGCGAGACCGGGAACTCCCTCGATAAGCACGTGGCCGTTCGCCAGAAGCCCGATGAGCAGCCGCTCGACCATGTACCGCTGGCCGACGATGACTTTGTCCATCTCCATCAGAAGAGCGCTGACGAACCCGCTCTCACGCTCTATGCGCTCTCCGATGGCCTTGATGTCCGCGTACACGAAGCACCTTCCTTCCTTCCGTAGTCAGCACGGGATGCAGGGAAGGGCAGCTCTACCGCGCCCCCCCGTGTCTGCGGCAACGCAGGCACCGCCAGCTCCAGTCCGCAGACCCCGTCATTCGCCCCCTTGCAGAGTACTTGGATTGCATGAGGAGAGCGCGCGTTGAACCGGCATTCACTTGCAGACAGGTTCCTCTAGAACTCCGTTGTTCCCGTGAACTTGAAGTCGCGAATCAGGACGCTCGGGGCCGTTATCGAGCCGATCCCGCCCCAGTTGCGCCCCGCGACACCGCGCTTCTTCGTCACGGCCTCCACGTTCGAGTAGGCCCTGAGCATGCTGTCGTTGAAGCGAAGGTTCTTCACGGCCTTCGTGATCTTGCCGTTCTCGATCAGGAAGGTGCCGTCGCGGGTCATGCCCGTGAAAAGCGCCTTCTTGGTGTCCAGAAGCCCGTTGATGTAGTGGAACCGCGTGACCAGGAGGCCGCGCTTCACGGCGGCGAGCAGGTCGTCAAACTCCGAGTCTCCCTCGGCGATGAACAGATTGCTGCAGCTCGGGCCTCCCCGGAAGACCGCGAGGCCTCCGTGCCCCGTCGACTCGACGCCGTCCTTCGCGGCGGTCACCGAGTCGTAGACCGGTCCCCGCGCCACTCCGTTCTCGATGATGGTGACCTTCCGCTTCGGTACTCCCTCGAAGTCGAACGGAATGGGAACCCCGGTGGGGTCCGTACCATCGTCGTGAATCGTGACGAGGTCCCCCATGACCTTCTCGCCGATGCGGTCCGCCATGAAGCTCATGCCCTCTTGAACCTGTTTCGCACCGAACGCCGTGAAGTTGAGCCATTCCATGATCTCGCCGGTGGCCCGCGGTTCGAGGATGACGTCGTAGCTCCCAGCGTCGACCGCGACCGGGTTTGCGGCCGCCCTGCACTTCTCGACCGCGACGCGCGTGAGCGCCTCCGTGTCGATGTCGCCAACGTCGATCGCGTAGTCGGCGGCCGAGCCGCTGATGCCGTCGTCGTCAGTGGCAAAGACCGACAGATACGCGTCGGTCGCATCGTAGTGCTGCTCGGTTCCGCTTGTATTTGCGACGGCCATGGACAGCTTGCCGACGCGGTACGCACCCGAAACCGAGACTCCGCCCTCCGCGGCCACTGCCACGGCCTTGCCCACGGCGTCCGCGCGCTCATCCGGGGTCATCGCGGCCGTTGCGGCCGAGAAGGCCGCCACTTCGGCGGCAGGCGCAGCCTTCGGAAGCCCCGGGAAGTCGCCCTGCTCGGGGCTTTCCTTGGCCATCGCCGTCGCCTTCTCCATGGTCGAGCCGATGGCCGCGGGCGTCAGGCGGTTCGTTGCGGCGACGCCGACGCGCTTCCCCACCGCCACACGCGCGAAGACGTTACTGTTGTCCTCCCGGACGTTCTGATGGATGACGGACTTCGCGAACCGAGTCAGAGAGCCCGAGTTCACGTAGCCCACGAGTTCCGTCTCATCGGCCGGAGAGTCCCTCAGGGACTCCTTGAGGAGCGCCTGCAGTGCGTCCTTTGCAATCATTTCTTCACCCCCACTTCGACGTTGCGGAACCTCGCCGGAGACGTCCCGTGCCCGACGTGTGCCGTCTGGCCCGGCTCGCCCTTTCCGCAGCTCGGGATGCCCCAGATGTGCCACTCGTCCTCACCCGCGATCGCATCACACGAACCCCAGAACTCGGGCGTGATGCCGGTGTAGACCGGGTCCTTGAGCATGCGGCCGAGACGGCCCTTCTTGATCTCCCACGCGATCTCGCAGCCGAACTGGAAGTTGAGCCGCTGCTGGTCGATGCTCCAGCTCTTGTTGGAGTCGATGAAGATGCCGTCCTCCGTGTCCGCGATGATCTCCTCGAGCGTCCCCTGCCCCGGCAGCAGGCTGATGTTGGTCATGCGCACCAGAGGGATGCGGTTCCACCCGTCCGCGCGCATCGTGCCGTTGCTGCGAAGTCCGATCCTCGGCGCCGTCTCACGGCTCATCAGGTACCCCGAGAAGATGCCCTCGCGGACGATGTCCGTGCGCTGAGCGGGCACTCCCTCGTCGTCGTAGCCGAACGATCCCAGTCCGCCGGCCGCGGTCGCGTCGGCGACTATGTTGACGATGTCGGAGCCGTAGCGGAACTCACCGAGCTTGTCGACACCGAGGAAGCTCGTGCCGGCGTAGGACGCCTCGGTCCCGAACACGCGGTCGAGCTCAATGGGGTGCCCGCACGACTCGTGAACCTGCAGCGCCAACTGGGTTCCCCCGATGATCAGGGTGGTGTTTCGGGACGGACACTCGTCGGCCCGAAGAAGTTCCACCGCCTCGCGTCCGGTCTTCTCGGCGTGGCCCGGAAGGTCGAGAGAACGAGTGAA
>DAOWER010000070.1 GCA_030638405.1 Candidatus Eiseniibacteriota bacterium
CCAGCACATCGGCCGCGGCCCGGACCTCGTTCTCCCAGGCGTCGATGTCGGCCACAAGCTCCACCGGCTCCGCCATGTGCACGAACGGCTCAACCTCCGAGAAGTCCGGAATGGCCTCCTTCTGCGGGTGCGCCTGGATGTAGGACTCCTTGCGCGCCAGCTGTTCCAGTGCGTGCTTGTAGGCGCCGTCCGTCGTGAGCCAGATCGCGTGACGGAGCGCGTCGTAGTCGTCCTCCTCTACGACGCCAGCCCTCTGCCTGTTCAGGTCCTGCCAGGTCGCCACGAAGTTGCTGTTGTCGAACGACGGGTCGCCTACCCTGCACTCGACGTAGAAGTGTCGCGAATGCGTCGTCTGCGAGTGGACGAGCGCGCCGTAACGCGCCTCGACCGCCGCGATGTAGTTGTCCTGTAGGCGGTAGGAGAGGAAGTAGGGCGGGTCCATTCCCTCGATGCGCAGGTCGGTCATCGAGCGGTCAAGTTCGTCCTGCATCGCGCGGAAGAGGACATCGTTCTGAGCCGCGGCCGTCACCGCGAGGGCCAGCAGGAGGACGCAGGCTGCTATCGTGCGAATCGTGGTTCTCACCTGTCACCTCCTGTGCTCGGCGGGGGAAGAATGGGCGGCTTGTCCTGTCCCTTGCGGCGCTTCTCGACCTCGATCTCCGTGACGAGCAGGCTGGGCGAGACCGCCGAGACCGGGCACCAGCCCGACTCGGCGCCGCACGTCCCGTTGAAGACGTCTGCGTCGTCGGCCGCCATGATGATCTTGCTGAAGCTCGTCAAAGGCGTGCCCACGATGTCGACGCCGCGCACGACCTCGTCCGGCCTGCCGTCGGCGTAGACGCGCGTTACGAAAAGCGGCAGGACCTTGAACGCCTGCGGGCCGCCCCGGCCGGTCATCGTGAATCCGCCGGAGATGTCGTCGAAGACGAGGCCGTAGGGTTTCCCCTGCGTCCTGCACTCCTCGATGAGCATCTCGCGGAGCCTCTCGTAGGTGACGACCTTCTCCGACTCAACGATGAGGTTGCCCTGCCGCGCCACTACGTCGTTCCCGTGCTCGCGGCGGCCGTGGCCGTTGCTCCTCGGGAACCCCTCGATGGGAGAACGGCTCATGAGGAAGTTCTTGAGGATGCCGTTCTCGACGACCGTCACGCGCTCGGTGGGCGTGCCCTCGTCGTCGTACTTGTAGTAGCCGCGGAGTTCGGTGCCCCCGAACTCCGCCATCGTTGCGTCGTCGTAGACGCTGATGAAGTCGGGCAGGATGAGCTGGTTGACCTTCTTCGTGAACGTCTGTCCCTCGCTCTCGCTCTTCTGGCGGTGGCCTTCGATGCGATGTCCGAAGATCTCATGGAAGAAGACGCCGCTCGCACGGTTCATGAGGATCGCGGGGCCGATGTAGGGCTCGACGACGGGCGCGTCTCTCAGCGCGTCAAGCTCGACGACGAGGCGCTCCGCGTTCTCCATGATGGTGGCCTCGTCCGGCAGGTTGGAGGGCAGGGTCGCGCTCCAATACTCCGAGCGGCGAAGGTCCATGCCATCGTCGGCCATGCCGGAGACAGAGAGCCGCAAGCGCATGTAGGTGTTCCCGTGCTGGAGCGCCGAGCCCTCGTTGTTGATCATGTAGTTGTTGCGATCGGTCACCGAGATGGACGCGCTCGAGTTCTGGACGAAGTCGCGGTCAGCGAGGACGTCGCCGACGCGCTTCAAGACGTCCTTCCAGTGTTCCTCGTCGATCTCCGTGCGCCTCGGGGGCTCCGAGTAGGTGTGAGCCTCGCCGGGGGAGAAGTCGTTCGAGAGGTCCTCTTCCTCGACCTTGACCTGGCGGTTGGCCGCGACCTTCGTCAGGCGCTCCTGCGCCTTCATGAACTGGAACTCGGTCTCGTTCCAGAGTGCGGCGCGGACAGCGTTCGCGTGCTCGTCGAGCGGGAAGTCGATGCGGCGAGTCGGGCTGTAGTTGTCGCGCCAGTTGCCGCCGCGGATCTCGTGCGTGTTGTCGAGCTCCATGCCGCCGACGCGGAGGTCTACGTCGAGGTAGCGGTGGTCGGACTCGGTGGACGCGTTCAGCCCGCCGTCGGTGACAGAGAGGCTGTACTCGTGCAGGTCGGTCACCGAGTACTGCAGGTAGTACATTGGCGCTTCGCTCGCGTCCGTGAAGTTCGCGAGCGAGCGGTCGAGTTCCTCCCGCATGACGGAGAGGAGGTCGAAGGGGGCGTCTGCGGCGTGCGACGGGACGGCGACCGGCACCATCGTGCAGATGGCCACAACAAGACAAACGGCCCTGCTCATTGGTCCTCCTTGGCAGAGATGGCCCGTGTGATTCCGATACAGTGACCGCAATCCTAGCACAGCACTGGCGCTTCCCGCAGGACATCTCTCGCCGCCCCGCCCGCCTTCTGCTATAGTGGTCCCTACAGACAACACATCTCTGACTCGGGCGCGTCCTCGCGCCGTTTCGCATTCCCAGACGGGACCGCGCATGCACCGTCTCAGACCGCTCCGATGGCTCGCTTTTCTGCTTGGCCTCGGCGTCGCGCTCGCGATCGCCGGGGCCGGCGTGCGTCCGGGCCGCGGCCTTAAGATCGTGGGCGGCTGGACGACCGACGGCACGTGTTCCTGGGACACCCCCAATCCTCCTGCCGGCGACTACGAGCTCGAGCTGGTCGATGTCTTCCCCGGATGCAGCTCCGCCTATCTCATCGCAGGCTTCGATGAGCAGGGGTTGCCCATCATCTCCGCGTCCAACGTGACGAGCACGAGACCCGAGCG
>DAOWER010000184.1 GCA_030638405.1 Candidatus Eiseniibacteriota bacterium
AACACACGCTCAACTCCACCGCCCGGCGCTCACGCGTCGGGCGGTTCTCATCTCCCTCCCCCTCACAACTCCACTGACAGCTGGCAGCGGACGTTACCGCATCCTGACCAGGATCGCCACCCTGGCGATCTGCCGTCTCACACTGCCTGCGCTCGCGGCATGAGTCACGTGTCGTTCTTCCTGGAACTCGGCGTCTGCGATTGCACCTGCGGCCTGGAGCCTGATGAAGTCTCCGTGCATGCGATGCAGCAGAGTCAGGGAGCGCACACCGTCCGCTCCGCGACTCTCGTGAGCGAGGATGTCCGCGGGAGGTACCTGCGCAGCGAGGAGCATCGCAACGGAAGAGACTGCGATCAGACAGGGACCGTTGACGGGACACACGCTTGGCGGGCTGCCTCGCTGTGGGGGGGAACCCGCGACTCTGTTTCTTGACACTCTGACATGTGTGGGCGTTTCTTCCGACTCAGGTGGACGGAGCCTGCGCCCCGGCGAGACCGGATTGACACCACCCGACTCGCCCGGCGGCCAGCAGAGCGGCCCGAAAGAGGTGCTTGACAGATTTCTTTGAAGTGGTATGCTCGGAATCGTTGAGAGACAAATTCGGGAATAAGTGTTTGACAACTTCGAGTAGTGTGGTATGCTCGCGGCAACTTGCGAAACTCATCTTGTATCATCATGAGTCATTGCACCCATGGGGAAAACGACTATGAAGACAAAGAGACTGTGTGTAGCGTTGCTCCTCGTAGCGATGCTCGCGATTCCATCTGTGGCTGCGGCCTACGTCGGGAGCCTGCTGGGTATTGACGGTGGGATTCAGGGTAGCGGGAATTGGATGACGGGCGGACTGATATCCTTGGACTGGGTGGTTACGCAGAACGCGGATGACTCCTGGCACTACTCGTACGTGTTCACGCATCCGAAGGGTGAGACGAGCCACTTCATCCTTGAGGTGTCGGACAGCTTCACGGCCAACGACATCTTCAATCTGCAGGGCGACGTCGGCAACGTGGAAATCGGTCTCTTCGAAATAGACGATCCCGCCAATCCGGGCATGCCGGGGAACATATACGGGATCAAGTTCGACGACGCGTGGGGTATGCAGACGGTCTTCGCTTTTGACAGCTTCCGCGTCCCGGTCTGGCAGGACTTCTACGCGAAGGACGGCGTGGCCGGCGGCGACGGCGAGATAAACGCGGCGTGGAACGCAGGCCTCACCTTGAACGACCAGGACCCGACCGCGCCCGCTCACGAAGGCCACGAGCAGTACCACGTTCTTGCGCCCAACTCGTACAGCGACCCGATCCCCGAGCCCACGACTCTGCTGCTTCTCGGCAGTGGACTCCTCGGATCGGTAGCGGTCCTCCGGAGGCGCAGGAAGTGAGAAGCACGGCAGTACCGGAACACACGCTCAACTCCACCGCCCGGCGCTCACGCGTCGGGCGGTTTTCGCCTCACCCCGCACAACTCCCAGGAGCCCCCATTCCCCGGAATTTCCTGCTCTCGTGGCTTTTCAGAGGTCGCTCCTCTTTTACTCTTGACAAACTGCGCCAATGCTGATAGGCTGATGTGTGGGTCTGGGAAAACACGCGCGGCGGCTGCATCCGAAGGAGGCCAGCAATGACTGGCAACGGATGTCACCGCATCCTGACCAAGATCGCCAACCTGGCGATCTGTGGTCTCGCATTCCTTGCCCTCACGGCGGCGCCTTCCGCCGCCCAGATCTTGTGGGGCACCAGCACCGTCGAGATCGCGGACGCACCGGGATTCGAGGGCTACTGGCTCTACCGAATGAACATCGGGTGGGACACAACCGGGCTGGTCGGCCACGGCATGAGTCACGTGTCGTTCTTCCTGGAACTCGTCGTGTGTGATTGCGCCTGCGACCAGGGCATAGTCACGCTTGACAGCGTCGCCGGCACGGGTGCGGGCGAGGGCGGCTGCGTGCTGAAGTTCCTGGGATTCTACGAGTGCAGCGGCGACCCTGGTTTCCCAAGCGACACTCCGACGGTCAGGTACCAGCACATCGAGGACGGCTGTGACCCGGACAGGATCGGGACCGCTACGCTCCACTTCTACTCGCGCTTCGGACCGGGCGTCGCTTGCGTACACACCGGCAGCCTGGGCATCAAGGCGGGAAAGATCACGGAGGTGGGCGACATCACCGGCGTTCTCCCACTCTGTGAATGCGGGAGCTCCAGCGTATCTTCGACGGCTACCTGGGGCCAGATAAAGTCCCTGTACAGGTGATGCAGCAGCGTCAGGGGGCGGGCTTGCGCCGGAAGTAGCTGATGCCCCACGTCCCGGGACCCACGTGCGTTCCCACAACCCCTCCGAGTTCGAACACCCGAACGTCTTCGAACGTGAACTCCTTGCAGAACGCGTCCCTCAAGCGCTCCAGCATCTCCGGGCGCTGGGCATGGATGAGACCCAGAGTGCCTCCCTCACCACCCGCCAGCTCGGGGCGCGCCAGCTCGACGAGGGCCTCGAGCAGGGCCTTCTCCCCCCTGGCCCTCGACACTGGAGCCACGACTCCATCCTCGACGGTCAGGATCGGCTTGACCCCGATCAGCTTGCCCAAGAGCCCCTTTGCGCGCCCTATCCGGCCGCCCTTCACGAGGTAATCCAGCGTTCCCACGGTGAAGAACACGCGCGCGCGGACACTGAGATTGGAGACCAGAGTCGCCAACTCCGCGAGATCGGTCCCCTCCATGGCCGCTTCCGCCGCCGCGATGACCGTCATGCCGAGCGGGGCGGACACCAGACGCGAGTCGACCACGCGAACCTCCACTCCCCGGATTTCCTCGCCCGCGAGAGTCGCCGAGCGGACCGTGCCACTCATTGCAGACGAGATATGGATCGAGAGCGCCGCCCTCGTCTCCCAGCTGAGCTCCTCGTAGACCTGCGTGAAGTCATGGGGCGTCGGCTGAGATGTGGTCGGGAGCTTCTCTGAGTGCCGAAGCCGCTCGTAGAACTCGTCGTTTGTGAGATCGACTCCCGCTCTGAGGCTGGCGTCCTCGAAGTTGACGGTTAGCGGGACGACCGTAATGCCGAGGTCCGCGGCGACCTCCGGGGGGATGTCAGCCGTCGAGTCGGTGACGATCCGGACACTCCTGCGCCGGCGGTCACTCACGAGGGCCCTTTGTCCGGCCTGAGACTTGCCGACGGGTCCTCTCCCCGCGGTAACCACGCCGGCCTCGTCGCCTCCCGCGGTGGCCGCCCCAGCCCGGCTGCTATCCTCGGCCGAGCGTACGAACTCCCGGTGCTGCTCCCGCATGTCATCGACCTTGCGCCGGCTCAGCGAACCCAGCTCGGTGGCGGCGTCGAACACGGCCTCGGGCCTGTTCGTGTGTATGTGCGCTCGCACGAGCCCCGGAGATCCTATGACGACCAGGGAGCCCCCCATGCCTGCGAGCTTCACCTTCAGGTCGCCGACATCTGCGTCGGGACCTTCGAGCAGGAACTCCGTGCAGTAGCGGTACTTGAGGTCGCGCTCCTGGATCCACGGCGCCGAGGGCGCCGTGGCCGGAAGCGAGTCGAGGACTGCCTCCACTTCCTCCCCCCGGATCAGACGGAGCATCCCCTCCAGAAGGTCCACGAACCCCTCCCCGCCCGCGTCCACGACACCCGCCTCCTTCAACACGGGCAGGAGCTCCGGGGTCCTTGCGAGGCTCTCCTCCGCTGCTCCGTGCATGCGCTCGAGCAGCTTCGCGTAATCCGTCTCACCGGCGTCCACCAGCCGCGCGACCGCCTCAACACTCTCCCTGACCACGGTCAAGATCGTGCCCTCGGTGGGCTCCGCCATGGCCTCGTACGCACCCTTGACCGAGCTCCGCAGAGCCTCGATGAAATCCCGCGGGTAGAGCTTGACGCTGCCCTGAACCTCACGCGAGAAGCCGCGGATGAACTGCGCCAGGATGATGCCCGCGTTGCCGCGCGCGCCAATGAGCACGGCGCGCGACAGGGCCGCGGAGACCTCGCCCACGGACCTGTCCTCGAGGCCTCCGATCGCGTCGACCGCGGCCTTGAGCGTCATGGTCAGATTGCTGCCGGTGTCACCGTCAGGAACGGGGAAGACGTTGATCTCGTTGAGGTGTATCCGCTTCGAGGCGACCCACTCGGCGCCGCTCCGGATGGCACTGGCCAGACAGGGTCCGTCGATGTAATCGATGCGCTCTCGTGCCATCGGTGTGGCCTCCGGTCGGTGAGCCCGGTGGTTGGGGCAGCGTCCATTCTACGACGGCGGGCCGGGCGCTTCAACGGGGCACCGCAAACCACTCAGGGCCGCACTGCGGAGGCGTCACGGGGCCGCGCCGCCTCCAGCGCTTCGTCCCGCCCGCAACCGGCACAAAGCAAACCGGCAGGCCTCGCATCACCAAGGCAGACCGCTCGGTCCGCCGGCGACGTGAGACCTGCCGGTTGTTGTTCTCAGGCCTTCGGCCTGTATGATTGACTAGAAGTCCTGGGGCTGGATCGTCTTGCGCCCGTTCGCCTGGGCCCTCTTAGCGGCCTTCTTCACGGCGCTCTGGACGCGGTCATCGACGACGCCGAGCGCGTCACCGCTCAGGCGCATATTGAGTTCCTTCACCAGAGCCTGAACCTTCGACTTGACCACGAAGTCTGCCATGGCTTGCCTCCCTATTACTGAGCCATCGCTCAACTACACCACCCAGAACCCTCGCCGGGCATGTTCCCCCGCTCCCGGCGCCGGCGCCTCACTCAGGAGCATGGGCAGAATAGCGGAAGGGCCAAAATCGCGCAAGAGGGAATTGCAGGATTCGTTGAGGCCATCTGGGCTCCTTCGCCCGAGGTCGCGGACGCGGCCGCGCACACCGTAGCCCCGCCGGCCGCCCGAGCCGCTCCTCCGCCCGCGGCTGCCGGAGCAGGTGGGGTCGCGGCGGGCGCCTCGCTGCACCGATCGGGCTCCTGACCGGCGCCGTGCAGGAGCTCAGGTAACACCGCATAGATGATGGGCTTATGGCCGCTGGTCGAAGCGGCGGCCGCCTGTGGCAGGACGCTCTTGACACCCTGGGCCGGCACGCCGACCACGCAGTGGCCCGGCGCGGCGCCTGTGGACTCGGCTTCGGCTTTGAGAGAGATTCCGCCCCTTCACTGCGCTGACTGATGAATCAGTCCGTTACCAGGGAACCGGGGGCCGGCGGGGCCATTGGCCACCGGGAGGCCGTTCGCTCCGAACAGAGCGCCCAGGGACCTGAAGCCGCTCTCGGACCCGGCCCCTAGCCGCGCCTGCGACCGAGGACAGCCCTCCACGGAAAGAAGTAGGCGGCAAGTACGGGGAGTATCGCGAGCCTGCTGAGATCGGCCATGTGGAGACCCGCGAACACGAAGATGAGCAAGTGCATGCGGACCACGTTGCCGTAGGGCGCCGCGAAGGAGTCCTTGCCGGAAGGCGCCGTGGAATCGGGGACGATGTTCGAGAGGCGCGACAGGAAGCTGGCCACGATCAGGGGCCAGAACGAGCGTGCCGACTCCACGACCATGCCAAGGAAATCGGGGAAGCCGTCACCCGACTCCACGAGCGGGAAGAATCCGTTCAGGAAGACGGCGTGGACGAAGTGGAACATGCCGAAGTGGACGGTGAAGAAAGCCAAGGTGCCAGCGGCACCGACGGCCGCGATGATTCTGTGCCGTCCCCCCACGTCACGAACGCCGCGCACCACGTTCGAGACTATGGTCGCGTAGCCGACCGTGAGGCTCGAGATCCAGAGCCCCTATATGACATCCCGCGCTTCCCATCTGAAGACGGTGGCGCAGGCCACCGTCCCCGCGAACGCGAGGAGGTCCAGCGCAAGGTCCCGGCGGCCGACGGCGGAGCTCCCCCGGAGAATGCCGATGGGACCACGGGCGAGAGCGCGGAACAGCGACACTGCTTCGGACATCGTTGCCTCTCAGTGAAAGCGATGCTCACGAGCGATTCCACAGGACAGTCGTAGCAAGCCCGGTTCCGTTCACGCGCTCCACCGCGCTCAGGCAGCTGGAGGCTCCATCAACCCGGGCGGGATCCGGCCCTAGATACCGTTCAAGAAGCTCGGGCACCCCATAACATGGCACTCTGGTCAAGAACGTCGAGGCACGGCATAGCGGGCTGGATGGTAGGGGGAATCGCTTCGGCGGCGAGCAACGTCGCATCTGGCATCTACGTCTACAGGATCGAGTCAGCAGGCGAGAGCGTCTCGGGCCGGATAGTGGTTGTGCGGTAGACGCTGCGGGGGATCACTACTGGTGGGGATCAGAACGGCCGCCGGTTCAGAACCGGCGGCCGTTTCAGTATGGTCCCATGGCGGGACTGCGGGAGCTAGGCGTCTTCCTCGAGCACCACGCCCGTCCGCCTGAGGAAGGCCCCGAACTGCTGGTCGACGGCCTCGATGTGCTTGAGGAAGAGATTGATGAGCATGGTATTGATAGCCTCCGCGAGAGAGGCGGTGGCCCCTTCTTCCTGGAAATCCTCGCCGAGGTTCGCGAGCGTGCTCGTGAACTTGACGTGCTCCTTGAGGTGCGGCTCAAGCCCGGGGTAGCTGTTCGCTCTCATGTGCTTCTCTTCGGTCTTGAAGTGGAAGTCCATGTAGTCGGCCAGGAAATCGAGAGTCCCCGCGATCTCACTCGGGCCGTGATGAGCGGCCACGGCCTCCGAGAACTCGGCGAGGTGCTTGAGCAGCATCTTGTGCTGGTCGTCGATCAGGGAAACGCCGACCGACAGGTTGTCATTCCACAGCGACTTGGCCATTCCTGGTCCGTCTCCTTTCCAAACAGGTTCGTCTGTAGTCGATGCTCAATGATATGGGCTTTGGCGGCCGAATCCAACCCCGGACTGGGCCGGTCGGGGGGCGGGTTTGGCCGCGCCGACGAGACGGGCGGGGCGCGGGCGCGGCCATCCCGAGGGCACGCGAGCAGGGCGCGGCCTCCACCCGGGCCCGTCCTTGACGGACGACGGACGCTGCGACTATCATGACGAGCCATCGGCAATTCCCCACCAAGAGGAGGTGTCACGTGAGAAGAGCTATAGCAGCGATCGCCGTTATGCTTGCCACGGCCCCCATCGCGCTTGCCGTCACCCACCACGTCGACTGGAGCGGAGGCGGCGACTACCTGACCATCCAGGAGGGCATGGACGCCGCCAGCCACGGCGACACGGTCCTGGTCGCATCCGGAACCTACACCGGACCGGGCAACCGCAACCTCTCGGTCACCTCGAAGAGCATCGTGATCATGTCCGAATCCGGACTGGGCAGCACCATCATCGACTGCGAGAGCGTTGACCGAGCCTTCTACTTCCGCAGCACGGGGCAGGACACTTCGCTCGTCATCAAGGGGTTCTGGATCAGAAACGGCTACACGAACGACTACAACGGCGCAGGGATCATCTTCCACGGAGTGGGCGCCATCGTCGAGGACTGCCTGTTCACCGACTGCGTGGCCTCACACAACGGCGGCGCGCTGTCCGTGGGATACAACTCCTACCCCATCCCCGTGAAGGTGCGAAACTGCGTGTTCGAGCGCAACACGGCGACCTACAGAGGCGGAGCCGCGCTCGTCGACCACGGCTCGGCGGCCTTTCGGCGGTGCCTGTTCCGCGACAACTGGACAACGGGGACAGGTCACTACTCCTACGGTGGAGGCGCCGTTAACATGAACTGGATCGACACCGGTGAACGGCCGTGCGAGTGCCACATTTCCAGATGCACGTTCGTCGGCAACAGCTCGCCGGGGAACGGGAGCGCGGTGCACGCCAACGAATCGGTCGTGCAAGCTTCCGTGAGCCAGTGCACCATTGCCTTCAACTCGGGAGTCACCTACGCGTTCTACTCCGACCCGATGTTCGAGAGCCTGACCGTCTCGAACATCTACGGCAACGAGGGCGGTGACGTAGCGCCGGGCTACTCCACACTGGTAGACGGTGACCCCCTGTTCTGTGACCTTGCCTACGGCGACATCAGCCTCTGCTCCAACTCCCCCTGTCTGCCGGGGAACAACACCTACGGCGTGCTCATCGGCTTTGCAGACCAGGGCTGCCCCGAGTGCGATAGCGCCGTCAGGGAATCGTCCTGGGGCAAGATCAAGGCTCTCTACCGGTAGCCGGCGACCGGGCCGGTTCATTCCGCCCAAGCGGGGCTTGCCTCTCTTCATTGGCGGTCTTCCAAGGAGAGTCTCATGACAGCACGAACCCCGACGGTCACCGCGGCCCTTCTGCTCGCCGTGCTCGTGTCGCTGCCTGGCGAGGCCGCTGCGGAGTGGACGTGGCCCCCCAACGAAGAGATTGCGGACAGCATCGAAGAGAACCTCTCGCGGCACTTCGAGGACGGCGAGCTCCGTGCATACCTGGAGGGCGCAAGCGCAGAGGAGAGGGAGGCCGTAGAGTTCCTGCTGGCCTGGCTTCCCCCCTCCGATCTGGGTGCGCTACCGGCGGACGTGCTCATCGAGAACGTTGAGCTGGCGCTGGCGAGCTGGCACGAGGCTCCGTGGAGCGACGAGATCGACCCCTACATCTTCCACACCTACATCCTCCCCCATCGCGTGACTCAGGAGCCCGTCCAGCGGTGGCGGCCGAAGCTCAGCGAGTTGACGACGCCGCGCGTCGCCGACATGGACCTCGAACAGGCCGCACTCGAGATCAACCGCTTCGCTCGCGAGTGGGTGACCTACAAGCCCAGCTCCCGGCGCGACCAGGGCCCTCTCACGACCATGGAGCGCGGCATCGGACGCTGCGAGGAGGAGATGATCTTCACCATCTGCGCGCTGCGGAGCGCCGGCGTCCCCGCGCGCTACTGCGCCGCGCCCTGCTGGTGCACCGGCGACGGCAACCACGCGTGGACGGAGGTCTACGCCGGCAAGGAGCAGGGCTGGCGCTACATCGGCTCGTGCGAGCCCGCCGCCTGCCTGGACCAGGCCTGGTTCACTCGCATCGCCCGCAGGACCGGCGCCGTGCTCTCCGCCGGCTACGGTGAAGCGCCGGTTCCGAACGAGTACGCGGAGACGCTGTACGCCCAAGCCGACGGCGTCACAACGCTCAACTCTATCGGCGTCTACAGCGACCCCGGAACGCTGGTTCTTGCGTACCCTGCTGGCCACGCCCCACCGGACGGGTCGGAGGGCGTACCGGCCGAAGCGGCCGAGGAAGCAGACGAAGGCGAGATGGAAGAGCCACCCGAGGCCCACGTCCATACCTTCAACTGGGGCGGAGCACAGCCGCTCGTGCGCCAGCCGCTCGGAGACGAGATCCTTCTCGGACCGGGCGACTACCTGGTCACGGCCGAGATCGACAGCGCGCCCTGGTCGGCGCTCGTGTCGATCCGTCCGGAGCAGAAGACGATGCTCGAGCTCGCTCCCGGCTTCGCCGCGCTGGACGACCCGGTCTGGCTCCGCTACCCGATGCCCCCGGAGGACGACACGAAGGGTTGCCCGATCGACGAGGACGACCCGGTCTGGCTCCGCCATCAGAGGGACATCGCGCGGAGAGACCTGGACCGCTGCAAGCAGTCGCGCCCGCCGAGTGAGTGGGTCGAGTTCCTCGCGGGACGCCCCGCGGCCGGGGAGCTCAGTGAAAAGATCGAGCTGGCGGGCCCGCTGACGGACGGCTGGACGTCGGCCGTCCTTGCCTCCACCGGGGATACACTGGAAGCGGCCGCCGACCTTCTTCTGGAGATGGACATCAAGGACTTCTACGAGATGGACCCCGAGGACCTGCCCGCCGTGCTCGGCGAGGTCGTCCGCGTCCGGGGCACGGCCGCCGCGCCGGACAGCCTCTGGGGCAAGTACGTGCTCTCGCCGCGCCTCTACTTCCAGGAGGGCACAATGAGGTGGTGGACGGACGTGCCGTGGCTCGGGGCACACGGCGACACGCCCGCCGCCGCGGACCTGCTGGACGCCTTACGCGAGCACGTGAACAGGCTGGAGACGACCCGGCTGGGTTCGGTGGCGACTCCCGAGAACACCTGGCGGGCGGGTCACGCGTCCCCCCCAAGCGCGCGAGCGTGTCTCGTCGGTGTGCTGCGCCGCCACGGGATCCCGGCGAGAGCGGAGATGGGCGTCGACTACGTCGAGGCGTGGGAGGACGACACCTGGACGAGACTCGTGCCTTTTGAGGAGGACGCCGAGAAGGAGACCGAGACCGGAGAAGACGCTCCGGAGGAAGGCTACCTGGCCGTGAGCTACTTCGACCAGGGCTCGCCGCTCACTGGTGTCGAGACGTGGAGGCAGACGCGGTTGACGCGCTTCCGCGAGGGGCATTTCCAGACCTGGTATTTGGGGCAGCTCTCTGAGGGAGACGGCCTCGTCGAGTGGTCGCTGCCCCCGGACGAGTACTGGCTCTTCGGCGGCCTCAGGAATCCCAGAGGAGAGCCGCGGCTCGTCGCTCGCCAGGTGGTCATCGCACCGGGTGATTCGATGTACTTCGACATGGACGTGGGCATCCCCCTGGCCGAGTGGGAACCTGCCGACCTCGTCCAGAAAGAATGGGATCCCGACGCCCCGGTCGAGGTCACACGGAATGGGATCGCCACACCGCTGGACGACATCGCCGACGGTACGAGGCTCTTCGTTCTCTCTCTGACGGGGCACGAGGCGTCGTTCAGGCATCTGTCCGCACTCGACGCCGTTGACTGGGAGGCGCTGGGTGTCTCGTTCGTGCAGATCGAGGTGAGCGGGCTCCCGGACCACCCGACGGGTCCGTCCGCTGTCACACTGGACGTCTCGACGGCGGAGGACGTCTTCGGGGTCAAGAGACCGAAGGACCAGCTGCCACTGACCATTCTGCTGAACGAGTCGGACGGGACACTGGTCTGGTTCAGGGGACTGCGCCACGACATGGCCCAGCACCTGCAGAGGGTGCTCGCGGAATAGTGCTAGAAGTGCCCAGAACGGGCACCACAGGCAGTTTCAGGCAGAGTACGCGGGCCGGCCCACGCACGATCGCCGAGCGCTGCGCCGCCGACATGATTGTTGTTCAAAATTGCTTGACGTCTTGACGTATAGGAGCTAAACTGGTGTTCGCCGTACCGATTCGACCAAGGCAATCACATAATAACGGCTTCACCCGCACAGTCATTCCCTGATCCGCTTCCAACAGGCGGCGGGCTAGTTTGTCGGCACTTATCAAGATGCAGGGGTTTCGCCTGTTCGTGCGAGCCTCCGGCACGAGAGGGGGTGATCGATGAGCTCAGCTGTGAAGAACAGGTCTTGTTGTGATTGAGACCGTGTCCAGCTTGAGGCGTATGCAAGGGAGAGGTCATGAGAACAGCGCTTTGTATTGTGTTCGTGTTCGCACTCGCCATGGCGAGCTTCGCAGGAACGAACGATTACGCAAGTCCCGGCACGTCGCACGCGACCGACGGCGATTTCCCCCTCCTCTACTCGTTCCCTCTGGAAGGTGATGCGCATTGCGTCGGCCTCGGCTTCGATGGGAACTACATCTGGGTCAGTGCCGGTGACTACACCACCGGGATCTGCCAGTTCTACCTCTATGACGACATGGGCAACCTGATGTTCACGTTCCCGCAGCTCGCGGGCGCGACGGGCTGGGGTCACCGCGACATGTGTTTCGACGGCACCTACATGTTCGGGAGCTACAGCACCGAGATTCACGCCTTCGACACGATGGGCAACTACGCGGGCTTCTTCAACGGACCGGGAATCTCCCCGTGCCGCGCTCTCGCGTACGACGGCACCTACTTCTATACGAGCGGCTTCAGCGAGCCCATCTGGCGCGGCCAGTGGGACGGCGTATGGGGCAGCACACCCGCCTGGGTGCAGATTGCGCCCGCGATCAGTGGCTGCTACGGAATGGCCTACGACTGGTATAACAGCTGCTTGTGGGTGAGCACGGCGGACTACTCGGGCGACATCCTCCAGTTCGCCCTGGACGGCAGCCCGCTGGGGACGTACACCACGCTGCCCGAGTACGACATCATGGGCGGGTGCTCGATGGCCGCCACTGGATCGTGGGGCATGGTGTACGCGGTCCTGATGCAGTTCGATCCGGACACGGTGGTGCTCTACGACGTGGGATCGTCCACCGCCGTCGAGCCCACGAGTTGGAGCGCCATCAAGGCGATGTACCAGTAGCATCGAAGCACTGCTGTCGACTCACACTGCTGCCGCCTCACGGGCAGCGCCGACAGCCGAAACAACGGAAGGAGCTCGGTCCGCATGGGCCGGGCTTCTTCCTGTCTGACACCTGCTGCGTCGGGTATACTGAGAGACACTCTAGCTTCCGTGTGGACTCCGCCGGCTCGAGGCCTCCCGGGACATCGCCGGCAGCAGGCTTCCCCGGACTCCAACAGCGGGAAGCCGATTCGGAGGTGGCACGCTGTGCTCTACCGCAAGATGGACAGCACAGGCGAGGAACTCTCGATACTGGGGTTCGGATGCATGCGGCTGCCGCAGAAGGGCGGCCGCATCGACGAGGAACGCGCCACGCGCCAGCTCCGCCACGCCATCGACCGCGGAGTCAACTACGTGGACACGGC
Organism: Candidatus Eiseniibacteriota bacterium; assembly: GCA_030638405.1. Classification (GTDB taxonomy): domain Bacteria; phylum Joyebacterota; class Joyebacteria; order Joyebacterales; family Joyebacteraceae; genus JALGZG01. The sequence continues at coordinate 12,480 of DAOWER010000184.1, forward strand.
CGTCCCCTATCACATGGGGACGTGCGAGCCGTTCGTGGGGCGCGCTCTGTCGTCCGGGTACCGCGACAGGGTCAAGCTGGCGACCAAGCTTCCCCCCTGGGAGACGAACACGCGTGAGGACATGGACCGCATCCTGGGCGAGCAGCTCGACAGGCTGCAGACAGACCACATCGACTACTACCTCGTTCACGCACTGGATGGGAACAGCTGGGTCAAGATGCGGGACCTCGGCGTCCTGGACTTCCTCGAGCGGGCGAAGAGCGACGGCCGCATCATGCACGCGGGCTTCTCTTTCCACGGCGACCTGCCGGCGTTCAAGGAGATCATCGACGCCTGGGGGTGGCAGTTCTGCCAGATCCAGTACAACTACCTCGACGAGAAGTTCCAGGCGGGTACGGAGGGGCTCGAGTACGCGGCCGCGAAGGGTCTGGGGACCATCGTGATGGAGGGCCTGAGAGGCGGGCTGCTCGGCCGGAACGTCCCGCCGGAGGTCCGGCGCATCTGGGACGAGGCCGACGTGAAGAGGACCCCGGCGGAATGGGCCCTGCGCTGGGTCTGGAACAGGCCGGAGGTTCACGTCATCCTTTCCGGCATGAACGACGAGGGTCACATTGCGGAGAACCTGCGCATCGCGGACGAGGCGCCGCCGGACTCGCTGACAGACAGGGAGCTGGAGCTCGTGCGGAGGGTCGCCGGGACGTACCGCGGCCTCATGAAGTCCGACTGCACCGGCTGCAGGTACTGCCTCCCCTGCCCCGCCGGCGTGGCCATCCCGGACTGCCTCCAGGGCTACAACAACAAGCACGCGCTCCGGGACAAGCGCGCGGGAATGATGTACGCGCTCTTCGTCGGAGGGGCCTTCTCCGGAACGCCCGCGCTCGCATCGCTCTGCACGGAGTGCGGGACCTGCCTCCCGAAGTGTCCCCAGAATGTCCCGGTCCCCGAGCTCCTCAAGGAGGTGGCCGCAGACTTCGAGGGTCCGCTCTTCCCCGTGAAGACTTGGCTCCTCAAGCGGATGATGGCCGTCGGACAATGGCGGGGAAAGCGGGGACTCGCGCGGGCGGGTCAGTCGAGCAGTCAGGATCCTTGAGGCTCTGCAAGAACTCGTGGCTCACCCACGGCCATCCCGTTTCCTTACCAGCAACTCGCCCAGAAAGAGCGCGTCCATGTCGGTGCGTTCGAAGCAGTCCAGCGCATCGGTGGGTGTGCAGACGATGGGCTCGCCTCTAACGTTGAAGGACGTGTTCAGGAGCACGGGCACGCCGGTCTTCTTCTCGAAGTGCTTGAGCACCGCGTGCAGACCGGGGTTCGCCGCCGCCGTCACAGACTGGAGCCGGGCGCGCCCGTTCACGTGAGTGACGGCAGGCACGCGGTCGCGGCGATCCTCCCGCACCGGAAAGGCGAAGCTCATGTTCGGCGACGCGCAGTGATCGCTGAACCAGTCTGACACATCCTCGGCGGGAATGACTGGAGCGAAGGGCCGGAATTCTTCCCGGAACTTCACTCGCTTGTTGATGACATCCTTCATCTCCGCGGGGAAGGGAGGCGCCAGGATGCTGCGGGCTCCCAGAGCGCGGGGCCCAAACTCCATACGCCCCTGGAACCAGCCGACGACCTGACCCTGCTGCAGGCGCTCGGCCGCCACCCTCTCTGGCTCGGGACACTCCTCCCAGACGAGATCTCGCCCGTCCAGGGCGGCCAGGCAATCCCCCCGCGCGAAGGACGGTCCCAGGCAGGCGCTGTTCGCCGGCGCCACCGGGCGGTCGCCCGTGATCCGGTGGTGGTGGAAGAGGGCAGAGCCCAGGGAAACGCCGGCGTCCGAGGGCGCCGAGGGCACGTAGATCCGATGAAAGCCGGTTCGCTCAAAGACCCTCGAGTTGGCCACGCAGTTGAGGGCGACACCGCCCGCGAGACAGAGGTCCGTAAGCCCGGTCCGGCGCTGCAGGGCGTCGGCCAGATCGACGACGATATCCTCCAGGACCTTCTGCACGCTGGCGGCCAGGTTCTCGTGGCGCGTCTCGATGGCGCCTCCGGGCTCGCGGGGCGCGCCGAAACGGGCGGTGAAATCCGGGGAGAAGTCCCGGTGCAGGCCGCCGCTGTAGTCGATGCAGCGGAGGTCGTAGCGGAGACGGCCGCTGGCCGTGCCGAAGCTGACGATGGAACGGATGGCGTCCTCGTAGCTGGGCGAGCCGTAGGCGGCCAGGCCCATCAGCGTGCCCTCCCCCCAGTTGGGACGGAAACCCAGGAAGGACGTGAAGACACTGTAGAGATGCCCCAGCGAGTAGGGGTAATGGACCTCGTCGAAGGTGCGGAAGTCGCCGCGGCGGTACTCCCCCGTTAGGACGGTCTGGTAC
>DAOWER010000238.1 GCA_030638405.1 Candidatus Eiseniibacteriota bacterium
GATGCGCCGCAGCACTACCTTCTGCGCGTGGACCCGGACGAAGTGGGTCCCTACGGCGAGCTCATGTGGGAGATCTACGAGTGGTACGACCTTGATGGCGAGGGCAGGGCCGGCGGAGCTGATGGCAGGGAGAGCGATAGCAGGGGGGGCATCCAGGCGGCCTTCCGCGAGCCGTGGTGGCGCCAAGGTAGCCGACATGAGGGCTTCTGACATGAAGAGCACAACAGGCCACAGGACCGCCAGTCTCGCCGCTGGAGTTGCGGCCGCGGTCATCCTCGCCGCCTGCCTGCTCGCGGGCTGCTCAAGTTCGACGGCACCGGAGTTCCCGCCCGGCTCGGCCGTCCACTACTTCGCCCGCACGGAGGCCGACAGCGTGATGGCGAACCTGAGGCTCGCCTACGAGAATCAGCACCTGACGCGGTACATGGACTGCCTCGCGGAGGACTTCACGTTCTACCCGAGCGAGAGAACTCTGGCCGAAAATGAGTGGATACCGGAGTCGTGGGGCAGGGCGACGGAGCATCAGATTCACAACAACATGTTCGAGTACTCGGGATTCGTGCGCGAGATCGTGCTCGCGCTCCTCCAGGAAGGTGAGCCCGTGGAGGTCCCGGGCCCGACCCCTGCCGACCCCGTCACATACGAGTACACCTTCGGCGTCGACCTGCGCGTCGACTGCCAGGACAGCCTCCAGTACGTCGCGACGGCGCCGTCCCTCTTCGTGCTTCGGATCCACTCCGACGAGGTCGGTCCTGCCGGCGAGCCGCTGTGGGAGATAATCCAGTGGTTCGACCTCGATGAAGAGGGCGCCTGCGGCAGACCTGTGATGCCCACCTCCTGGGGCGAGCTCAAGGCGATCTTCCTCGATATAGACCGGGACTAGCCGAACGGCCTTGCGCGTTGCATCCCTCCACCGCTATCATCTCGACACATTCACCGCGCGCTGCTGGTGAACCGGACCAGGCGGCCGCGTTGTACCTCGCGCCGCCCCATCGCGGCCGTAGACACGCTTGTCACACCATCCGACAGGAGCCCCCATGGAATCCCCCGAGCACGATCGCGCCGAGCGGTTGCCGGTCCCGACGGATGCAGGCGCTGCAGCGGGTGCCGGCGCCCCGGTAAACGGCGACCCGGCCGCGCTCATACAGCCCCCGAGGGAACCTCTCTTCGGCGCCTACCTCAGCGTGTTTCTCTACATCGTCGGTTACTTCGTCGTGGGCGTTGTGCTCTCGTTGATGCTCGCGATGGCGGGCGGTCTGCTCGTGGGATTCGGGGTCGTCCAGATGCCGCCCATAGAGGAAGAGCTCGCCGCCATCGGCCCCATGGACATCGAAGCAATCCTCAAGGTAGTGGAGCCCTACCTACTGCACTTGGTCATCGCGAGCGGGCTCTACACGATCCTCTACACGTGGGCCTTCGTGCGCGTGCTCGACAGAAGAAGGCTGAGGGACCTCGGACTCCGGTTCCGACGAGGCTGGTTCGGGAACTTCGCGAAGGGGGCGGCTCTCGCCATCCTGATACTGGGCGCCATCTTCGCCTTCTCGTTGGCGGTCGGTTCGATCCGAGTGGAGGGTTTCGCGCGCGCCGCCCCTGACGGGGTCAGTATCCTCGTCTACTTCATCGGCGCGCTCCTGGCCTTCCTGTCGGTCGGCGTCTACGAGGAACTGATGTTCCGGGGCTACGTCCTTCAGCGGCTCAACGACCGGGCGGGGAAAACCGTATCGATCGTTGTCTCTTCCGCCATCTTCGCCGTCCTGCACGGCTTCAACCCGGGCGCCGACGTCTTCGGCATCGTCAACACCATCGGCATCGGCGTCATCCTCTGCGTGCTCTACTTCCGCACGGGTTCGCTCTGGATGCCCATCGGTTTCCACACCGCCTGGAACTTCTCGTTGGGCTACCTCTACTCGCTTCCCGTGAGCGGCATACCACTGTACGGAGTGCTCGACGTCGTGGAGGTCGAGGAGAGCTCACGCCTGACGGGCGGAAGCTACGGCCCCGAGGCGGGACTCGCCTGCACCATCGCGCTGGCTGTCTGGGGTGCGTGGCTCATATGGAAGAGAACGGGACGCGGGTCGACCGAGGGCCACTCGTGAGATGAGCCCTGACCGACCCGCGTAGAGTGTGTCGAGGCGTCGCGGTGCCAACGAGCGCACCGCGACTTAGTACCTCCCCTTGTTACTCCACGATCCCGACGATCGTCTTGCAGTCGGTCGCGTTGGCGAGCGTGCGGATGTGCTCCTCATCCGATTCCTGCGAACCTTCGATCGATATCAGAGTCGCGTTCCCCGCCAGCACATGCATGTCGTAGCTACCGTCGCCGAAGTGCTCGATCGCATCGTAGCCGCACGCGGTGACCTTCTTCATGCCCGTCTCTCCGGCCATCGAAGCCATCATGGGGTTCGAGACGAACATCCTGAGACTGATGAGCATCGGCGAGTTCGCCGCGATGGTCAGGTTGATCTTGGAACCGTCCGGCGCACTGTAGGTTCTCTCGACGACAAGCGTCGCGAAGAACCCGGCGCCCACGGCCGACGCGTCGATGCCCTCGGCGTCGTCCGCCGTCCACCCCGAGGGCGGGTCCGGCAGCGCGCCCACCAGGAGGTCGATGAGCTGCTGGTTGACGAGCGCGAGCGCCGTCTGAAGCTGCGTGCTCGTCTCCTTGTAGTCGCCGCCACCGTAAGCCTTATCGGCCGCGGAGATGGCGTCGTTCACGCCGTCCGCGGACGCCGCGCCCGCGAAGATCGCGACGGCCAGCAGAGTCACAACTGAGATCGTGAGCTGTTTCACGGTCGTGTCCTCCTCCCCCTCATGTGTTCGTGGCCGGCATTCCGACCCGCTTCGCCTTCCTTCAGCATCCTGCCGTTCCCGCGGAGCATCCAAAGAGAAGACTAGTCGCCGGACGCGATCGCGCCTACCATGACCGTGCGCGTCCTGGGCCCGTCGAACTCGCAGAAGAAGACGCCCTGCCACGTGCCCAGAACGAGGGCGCCCCCGCTGACGAGCACGGTCTCAGAGCACCCGACCAGGCTGGACTTGACGTGCGCGTCCGAGTTGCCTTCGGAGTGCCGGTAGCCGTCGGCGTGCGGAACGAGACGGCCCAGTTTCGAATCGATGTCTCTGGCGACGTCGGGGTCCGCGCTCTCGTTGATGGTGATGGCCGCGGTCGTGTGCGGGCAGTAAACGAGCACCGCGCCATCGGCGACTCCAAGTTCGTCGACCGCACGCTGGACGTCGCGGGTGATGTTGACGAACGTGGTCCTCGATGAAGTTCGCACGCTGAAGGTCGTGTGCATGTCCGGTCCCCGTGTCGATCCTGGTTGCGTTGACGAGCGAAGCGTATCCAACGATATCTGACGTGTCAAGGAGGTGCGAATTCGTGGGTGACCAAAACCGCCTGAAAGTCCCGGTGACCGGCATGACCTGCGCGTCGTGCGTAGGGCGTGTCGAGAAGGCGATCGCCGGCGTGCCCGGCGTGAGCGAGGCGCCGGTCAACCTGGCCACGAACAGCGCGAGCGTTGTCTTCGACGGCGCGCGGACAGGTCCCGCGGAGATCGTCGCGGCCATCCGGGGCGCGGGATACGGGGTCGAGACGGAGCGGCTGGAGGCCGAGGTCGAGGGAATCTTCTGCGCCTCGTGCGTCCAGAAGATAGAGCGCAACCTGCTGGAGCTTCCGGGCGTGCTGTCGGCAAGTGTGAATCTGGCGACGGCGAGGATCACGCTCGAAGCGATCGCTGACACGGTGGCCCCGGACGACATCGCGGAGGCCGCAGCCCGCGCCGGAGACTACCGCGCCATCCCCGTCACTACCGAGGCCACGGCGCGCACCGGCGGCGGGGACCGCGAGGAGCGCGAGACCGCGAGCCTCAGACGCGACCTCATCGTCGCTTCGTTTCTCACCGCGCTCGTCTTCGTCGGCAGCATGCCGATGCTCTTCCCGTTCGTCGAGCTTATCCCCCCGCGCGCGCGGCACCTGACGCTCTTCCTGCTGACGACGCCCGTCATGTTCTGGGCGGGCGCGAGGTTCTTCCGCGGCTTCTGGGCGGCGACTAAGCACCGCACCGCCGACATGAACACGCTGGTCGCGGTCGGCACGTCCGCGGCGTACGTATACAGCACCGTCGCGACGTTCGCGCCTGCGCTCCTGTCGGAGTCACCTGACGATATACACGTGTACTTCGACACGAGTGCGATGATAATCACGCTGATACTCCTGGGCCGCTTCCTCGAGCTCCGCGCCAGGGGCCGGGCTTCCCAGGCGATCAGGCGTCTGGCAGACCTGGCGCCCCGCACCGCGACCATCGTGCGGGAAGGCTCGGAAGTCGAGGTGCCTGTCGAGCAGGTGGCGCCGGGCGACACCGTGCGCGTGAGGCCCGGCGAGAGGATTCCAGTCGACGGTGAGATCCTGAAGGGCACCTCGGCCGTCGACGAATCGATGATCACGGGCGAGAGCCTCCCGGTCGACAAGGGGCCCGGCGACGAGGTCGTCGGCGCGACCATCGTCCGGACCGGCAGCTTCGAGTTTCGCGCGACGCGCACCGGGCGTGAGACCGTGCTCGCCCACATCATCAAGATGGTGGAGGACGCGCAGGGCTCGAAGGCCCCGATCCAGCGACTGGCCGACAAGGTGGCGAGCGTGTTCGTGCCGACGGTCATCGGACTCGCGCTCGTCACGTTCGTGCTGTGGCTCCTGCTGGGACCCGAGCC